>PNKW01000035.1 GCA_013822695.1 Erythrobacter sp.
AGCCGCCAAAGAAACGAGCAAGCTGATTGCCAAAAGCAGACGCGCTTAACGCTGGCCGCTTATGCGGCAACGTGGTGGTGAAATCGGACATCCAGCATATGGCTGAAAATCAACCAGGTGGTTCCATGATGCCTCGGTTCACAGGACCATTTGGTGTTAGCGCAATGACCGTTTCCCTGTGGGGCAGATTACCTTCCACTACAATAAGTTCGGTGTTCTCGAAGCTTGAGTTCGCATTATGACTAATCGTCAGGAAATTCGAGTTCGGAGGTTCAATGCGAACCACTTCATTCCAACGCTCAGTCATCCTAAACTGCTGTCCATCCGCTCTCAGGTAGGCAATGCTCACAATATCGGCGCAATTGTCGCCTATTGAGCATGTCGATTGTGAGTCGGCCCTGATGCTGATCAAAAGAAGTGCTGCGCCGAACGGCTGATCGATCAACTGGAACGGCTTAGTTAGATATTCGCGACCATTGATTGTTTCCTCAATCCAACCACCCTTCGTCCACTGCTTTGGTCCATCCGTGAACAGCACTGCAGCGGTAGCTTCACTTTCTCGGCTCGAGTCGTCCAACCTTTGACTGAGACAGAACTGTCGAATTTCGTCTGGCATGCGCTCGACCATCCGTCGATTGTAGCGTTCAACATAATCACGCTGAGAGGCCACACATTGAACATACTTCTGCGGAGGGCGAACTAGAGGCAGATATGAATCATAGGGTTTGAGCCACTTTTTGGCTGACGAAGACGTCTCGCCACTTGCTACGATGTTTCCATCATATTGTCGCTCACACGCCTGTGGGTATCGAAGAATTCTATTGCCATCGTGAGGCTCGATGTGCGCCAAACCAATGGGCGTGGCGTCCCCGCGAACAATATCATCATCTGCATCACGAAGTGGGTCGCGTTGCTCCAGTTCCGCAATACAACGATTGGCTGTCTCTGTTTCTCTTTTAAGCGCTGCCTGTTGTAGCTTTTCGCGTGCACTCTCTTCCGCTGCGTCAACGTAAGCCTCTTTGAGGTTAGGCAAGAACAGTATAGCTGCCCCAAGAGCAGCAGAAGTGCTAACGCCGATCAAATGCCGCTTTTTCAATCGCATCGCCTCTCTAAATTAGCAGATGGCTACCATCGTCGATATAATCAACGATCATGAAAGGAAGCCTAAATTGCTTCCAGGAGGGCAATGTCCGACCATGGGGCGTTTGCAGCCATCACAGTGTGAGTTTGAAGGCGTCTGCTTTCACTGTGTTCATGTGCAAAAGCCGCCATTCGCGTTTCCACCCACTTCCGGCCTTTCAGCGCATCGTGGCCTTCGCCCCAAAGCAGCCATCCGCCGCTCACCCCAAACCGAACTCCGCCCACACCGGCAGGTGATCGGACGCGCTCGCCGCCAGCGCGCTGCGGTGGACGCCGCAGTCCTTCGCCGTCAGACCATCGCAGTGCATGATCCGGTCGAGCCGCCCCAAAGGGCTGCGGCTCGGGAAGCTCGGCCCCGGATCGAGCAAGGTGAAGTGCTTGCCGAACTCGCGAAAGCACCCCGCAACGCTGCGCCATTCGTTGAGGTCGCCCATCAGCACCACCGGGCCGCTGGCGCGCGCCGCCGCGCCCAGCGCGGCGATGGTGCGGGCCTGCCGGACGCGCCACAGGCCCGAGAGGTCGAGGTGCATGCCGAACACCGTCAGCGCCGCCTCGCCCACCCGCAGCCGCGCGGTCACCACCCCGCGCGGCTCGAGGCAGGGGATGTGGATGATGTCGTGGCTCTCCACCGCGATGCCCCGCCGCACGAGGATCGCGTTGCCGTGCCAGCCCATCGAATCCGTCTGCACGTCGAGCGGCACGGGGACGTAATCGCTGTGCCCCTCGATCAGGAAGCGCGGCAGCACCGAGGCGCGGGTGCCGAACCTGAGGTCCGCTTCCTGCAGGCACACCACGTCCGCGCCGACCTCGTTCAGCACATTGAGGATGCGCGCCGGATCGCGCTTGCGGTCAGTGCCGATCCCCTTGTGGATGTTGTAGCTTGCGACCTTGAGGCTGGCGGGCGGTGACGCGGCGTCGGGCATGGGCGCGAGGATAAGCGCGGCGGCAGTAATTCGATAGAGGCGGGCGCGCGGTTTGTCGCATCATCGCGGCATGACATATGGCGCGCGCGTTCTTTATGCCTTCGATGGCGGGGCCCGGGGTGACTGGGCGGTGACAGGCATGACGACCCTGGCCGGCGAGGGCCTGCCCGAGGTGGCGGGGCTGTCAGTGCGGCAGGGCGGTTTTGCCGAGGCGCCCGCACCGGTCTGGACCCTGTGCGGCGTCGCCAGCCACCTGCGCTACACCCTGCGCGAGGAATTCTCCGAATTGTCCGCGCGCGGCAGCCCCCTGGGGCGCGGCGAGGCGCGGCGCGCGGCGCTGATCCCGATCTCGAAGAGCGAGGCGTGGTGGGCGCTCGCGCAGGACGAGCGCCGCCGGATTTACGAGGAGCAATCGCGCCACACCAGCATCGGGATGGAATACCTCCCCCAGATCGCCCGCCGCCTGCACCACGGCCGCGACCTGGGCGAGCCCTTCGATTTCCTCACCTGGTTCGAATTCGCCCCCGAACACGAAGAGCTGTTCGACGAGCTGCTGGTGCGGCTGCGCGCGAGCGAGGAGTGGCGTTACGTCACCCGCGAGATCGATATCCGGCTGACGCGCACCGCCTAGCCCGGGATCGTTTCGACGATATTGGCGAGGCACAGCCGATCGTCGCACAAGGCCGATAGGCACCACACCCTCACCACACCCGCGACCGGAGTAGGAGGGAGGGTCCGGAGGCTAGCCTCGACGGCCTCGGCAACGCGTTCGGACGATGGTCCGAACGGCATGTCGCCTCCAAGTTGGCGCGCCCATGCCTCCGCCGCCGCCTCCACTCCCGGCGCCAGCACCTGCATCACGCTTGTTGTGCCGTCGAACTCGCTGACGATCGTGAAGAGGGTCGCTTTCATTGACGCCTAGCCCGCCGCCAGCAGGCTCGCATTGCCGCCGGCCGCCGTGGTGTCGATGCACACCACGCGCTCGGTCGCAAAGCGCGCGAGGTAGTGGGGGCCGCCCGCTTTCGGCCCGGTGCCCGACAGGCCCTCGCCGCCGAAGGGCTGGCTCTCGACCACCGCGCCGATCTGGTTGCGGTTGACGTAGAAATTGCCCACTTTGGCACGCGCCTGCACGAAGCGCCGGGTCTCGGCGATGCGGCTGTGGAGGCCGAGGGTGAGGCCGAAGCCGGTTGCGTTGATCGCGTCGACCACCTGCGGCAATTCGCCCGCCTTGAAGCGCACCACATGTAGCACGGGGCCGAAATTCTCGCGCTGGAGGGCGGCGATCGAGGGGATTTCGATGATCGTCGGCGCCACAAAGTGCCCGGTTGTCGGCGTGCCGGTGAGGCGTTCGACGGAAAGGCCCTTGGCGGTGCAATCGGCGATGTGGCTCTCGAGCAGCGCCTTGGCCTCGGCGTCGATCACCGGGCCGACATCAGTGGCGAGGTCCGCCGGGTCGCCCACCTTGAGCGCCGCGAACCCGCCGCGGATCATCTCCAGCAGCCCTTCGGCAATGTCCTCCTGCACATAGAGCACCCGCAGCGCCGAGCACCGCTGCCCCGCGCTCTGGAAGCTGCTCGCCAGCACATCGCGCACCACCTGTTCGGGGAGCGCGGAGGAATCCACGATCATCGCGTTCTGCCCGCCGGTCTCGGCGATCAGCGTGGCGATCGGCCCGTCGCGATTGGCCAACGCGCGGTTGATGGCGCGCGCGGTGTCGGTCGATCCGGTAAAGGCGACGCCCGCAAGCCGCGGGTCGGCGGTGATCATCTGGCCGACCTCGCCCGCGCCGGGGAGCAGTTGCAGCGCCTCGGGCGGAATGCCCGCCTCATGGCACAGCTTGACCGCGAGCGCGGCGATCAGCGGGGTCTGCTCGGCGGGCTTGGCGATCACGCTATTGCCCGCCGCGAGCGCGGCGCTCGCCATGCCGATGAAGATCGCGAGCGGGAAGTTCCACGGGCTGATGGTGGCGAAGACCCCGCGCCCATGCAGGCTGAGGCTGTTCTCCTCGCCCGTCGGCCCCGGCAGCATCACCGGCGCAGCAAACTGGCGCCGCGCCTCGGCGGCGTAGTAGCGCAGGAAATCGACCGCCTCGCGTAGCTCGAGCACAGAATCGAGCAGCGTCTTGCCCGCCTCGCGCTGGCACAGGCTGAGAAATTCGGCGGTGTGCGCCTCGAACAGGTCAGCGGCGTTCTCGAGCAGCAGCGCGCGGGCCTCACCGCCCAGCGCGTCCCAGCCGGGCTGGATTTGTGAGGCGCGGGTGAAGGCGGCCTCGACCTCCTCCGGCGTCGCATCGCGGCGGGTGCCGACGATGTGCGAAGGGTCATGCGGCGCGGTGATGTCGACGACCAGCCCGGTGCCACCGAAGGTCGGCTCCGCCGTCCACTGCCGGCCGGCAAGCGCACGCAATTCCTCCAGCAAGGGCTCGCGCAGCAGCGGATCGGAGAGATCGACGCCTGCGCTGTTCTGGCGCGTCCCGAAAATCGCCCCGGGCAGCGGGATCGCCGGATTGCGGCGGGGCTGAAGCGCCGCGAGCTCCGCCACCGGATCGCCGACCAGCTCCTCGGCCGGAATATCCGCATCGCCCATGCGGTTCACAAAACTGGTGTTGGCCCCATTCTCAAGCAGGCGGCGCACCAGATATGCGAGCAGTTCCTTGTGCCCGCCGACGGGCGCGTAGATGCGGACCGGCGTGCGCTGGTTGCCTTCCAGAGCGTGGAGCGCGTCATACACCTCCTCCCCCATTCCGTGCAGACGTTGAAATTCAAACGGCTTCCCGGCGGCCAGATGCTTGATCGCGCCAATCGTATAGGCGTTGTGCGTGGCAAACGCGGGGCGGATCACGTCGCTGTGCTCGAACAACCGCGCGGCGCAGGCGAGGTAGCTCACATCGGTCGCGACCTTGCGCGTGAAGACAGGGTAATCGGTGTAGCCACCCACCTGAGAAAGCTTCACCTCGCTGTCCCAATAGGCGCCCTTCACCAACCGCACGAACAGCTTGCGCCCATGCCGCCGCGCGAGCTTGCCCGCCCAGTCGCACACCCAGATGCCCCGCTTCTGGTAGGCCTGAATCGCGAGGCCGAAGCCCTCCCAACGGCTGCCATCCGGGCGGCGGAACAACTCGTCATCGGCCACAAGGGCCTCGATGATGTCCATGCTGAGTTCGAGGCGTTCGGCTTCCTCGGCGTCGATGGTGAAGTGGATATCCGCATCGCGCGCGCGCAGCGCGAGCGCCCGCACCATCGGCACCATCGCCGCCTTGGCCTCTTCGGCATGGAAGAAGTTGTATTTGGGATGCAGCGCCGAGAGCTTGACCGAAATCCCCGGCGAGCCTGCGACCCCCGCGCCCGCCTCGCGCGCCAACCGCGCCAGCGCCGCCTCGTACGAAAGCCGGTATTTCTCGGCGTCAGCGAAGGTCATCGCCGCCTCGCCGAGCATGTCGAAGCTGTGCGTGATCCCCCGCGCGCGTTCGGGCGCGGCGCGCTTCAGCGCCTCGTCGATGGTGCGGCCAAAGACGAACTGGCCGCCCAAAATCTTCATCGCCTGACCTGTCGCGGTGCGGATCACGGGCTCGCCCAGCCGGTTCATCGCGCGGCGGAAGGCGCTCCCCAGCCCCTTCTGCCGCGCGTCCGGCGGATCGAGCACTTCGCCGGTCAGCATCAGCGAGAAGGTCGCGGCGTTGACGAAGGTGGAACTGCTTTCGCCGAGATGCTCGCCCCAGTCGATCTGGCCGATTTTGTCCTTGATCAGCGCGTCGGCGGTCGCCGCATCGGGCACGCGAAGCAGCGCCTCGGCGAGGCACATCAGCGCGATGCCTTCCTCGGTATCGAGGCCGTATTGCTGGAGGAAAGCGTCGATCCCGGAGGCCTTCTTGCCGCGCGCGCCCTGGATCAGGTCGATGGCGAGCCGCGCCGCTTCGGGGTGCACCTTCGCCGCCGGGGCAGCCTGTTCCAGGCGCTCGGCGATCGCCGCTTCCTCGTCCTGACGATAGGCGCGGCGCAGGTCGGTGCGGTCGATCTGAGGGGCGGGGGCGTAGTCGGCCATCTGGTTTCACCTGAAACGATTCGGGGTCGGAAAGCGGCCCTCTGGACTCGCCAAGGCTGCGCTTCAAGCGCGGTCTTTGCAACGGCCCGCTTGCCCGCCGCGCTGCTCGCGTTTAGCCTTCGCGCTCGACCAACAGGGGCCGTCCGACCATGCGCATGTTCTGCTTTCACTGCCGCGACGGCGAAGACGGCGGACGGCTGCGCGCAATCCACCGCCCCGCGCATCTCGAATTCATCCACGCCAATGCCGATCATTTCGTGATCGTCGGCCCGCTGAAACGCGCCGACGGGTTGATCATCGGCTCGCTGCTGATCGTGAAGGCCGAGGACGAAGCCGCCGCGCGCGCCATCCTTGCGGGCGACCCCTACCTCACCGGCGGGGTGTGGCAGCTGATCCGGGTCGACGAGTTCACCCCGCTACTGGGCGACTGGGCCTGAAACAACGCGTTCAGCGGAACGGATCGCCGTCGCTGTAGCGGCGGCTGATGAAGGCCGCGTTGCTCGAAAAGGCGTCGAGATCGTGCTGCGCGAGATTGCGGGCGATCTCGTCGATCCGGCCCTTCATCGTGTCGAGGCTTTCTTCAAGGATGAAGCTTGCCGACTTGCCGGTCTTCCTGAAGATCTCGGCGCGGTGGGCGGGCGGGATGTCGATGTAGCTCTTGACCAGCTTGGGCAGGTGCTCGTCGCGCATCAGCTCGATCTCGGTGCGGCTGACGGCCTGCACCTGTTCGCGGTCCATCATTGTGCCGACCTCTTCGAGCGCGGCGAGGATGGCATCGATCTTCTTGCGTGCAGGCGCGGGCACCCGCTCGTCGTCGTAGTCGACCCCGTGAGGAGGCGCAGGCGGCGGCGGCGCGGCAGGCGCGGGGCCCGCCTCCGGCTCGGGCGCGGCAAACATCTTCCTGAGCGAATCGAACAGACCCACGAACTTCCCGTTTCGGCTATCCGGCACATCGGGCCGGGAGCCATGCTTTAGACCCTGTTTCAGCGGGGTGGAAGCGGGGGAATGCTTGCGCGCTCGCTCTCCAGCCGGTCGAGCGCGTCGTAGAGCCGGACGAAAGCGGCCTGGAGCGCCTGTGTCTTGTCGCCATCGGGCGGGCCGTCATCGGTGATGAGGTTGCTCGCCGCCCGGCCCAGGCCCGTGATCCGGTCGAGCACCAGCCGGTCACGCGCAAGCATCTTCGCGGCTTCCATCGCGGTGCGCAGCACCATCAGCATGGTCGCGGTCGCCTGCTCGATCGCGGCGATCAGCTGGGCGTTGGTGCTGCTGATGAGCTCCCGCACGGCCAGCGCCTGCGTGGTGAGCGCGCGCGCCTCGGCAATGTCGCGCGCGCGGGTGCGGACGGTGTGGAGCGCATCGGCGGTAAGGCGGCGTGCCTTCATCGGTTCGCGCGGCGCGATGGCGGCCGCGCGCGCTTCGATGGTCAGCGCGACCTCCTCGGCGAACAGCGCGTGTTCCTCGAGCGCGGCGACCAGCGGGCGCAGCGACGCCTCCTCGGCTTCAAGGCCGATATTGGCGCGCAGCAGCGCATCGCGCTCACGGGTCAGGGACGACAGCGCGGCCTCGATCTCGGCTTGGGCGGAGGTATAGCGGTGGAAATAGGTGGAAGGGCCGGGGGGAATCGGGAGCAGCCCAAGCCCGTGCCGGGCGGGCGGGGCGAGATTGCCCGGCCGCATCGGTTCGAGCGCGGTGGCGATGCTGCGCAAGGCGGCGGTTGCCTGCGCGATGGCCCCTGTGGGCGGCGGGGCGACATGGGCGAGGCTCCCCGCATGGCGCGCCGAGACCTGCGCGATGGTGTCACGGCCCAGCGCCTCGATGGCCTCGAGCTTGTGGTCGAAGGCGGGGCTAAGCGGCTCGATCAGCAGCAGCTCGGCGACGAACTTCGCCGCCTGTCCGGCCAGCTCGGCGTGGCGGCGCTTGGTGATCTGCAGCACGGCCAGCTTCAGGCGACCCGTGTCGGCGCCTGCGGGCGACCGGGGGCGGCGCGGGGCGCGTGGACCCGCGCCCGGTCGAGCACGCCTTGCGCCCAGCGTGCGTGGGTGGTGGGCTCCAGCATGCTCCCGCCATGGCCGAACACCGCGCGCGCCTCGGCTGCGAGGATCGCGCGGGCTTCCTCTACTTCCGCCGCGCCGGGGCGCAGCACATCGTGAATGATCGGCACTTGGCTGGGGTGGATCGCGGTCTTGGTGAGCAGGCCGTGCTCGATATCGCGCGCGACTTCCTCGCGCAGGGTATCGGTGAGGGCATAGTGTTCGAACACCGGGGCAGAGAGCGCGAGGCCCTCGGGCAGGAACACGCTGGCCATGGTGGCGATGGCGAGGCCCAATGGGGTGTCATAGGCGGTCCGCTCGCGCGAGCGCCGCACGCCCAACTGGTTGAGGATATCGTTCCCGCCGATCCTCACCGCGTGGACGCGCGCGCCCAAGGGTGCGAGCGCGCGGGCCATTTGCATCATCGCCGCGCGGTCGAAGGCCTCGGTGCTCTCGATGGTGGGCATGATGCCGTGGCGCGGGCTGTCGAGCCGTGCCAGCCAGTCGGGGAGATTGGCGGTGGTGATCTTGGGCAGGACGAAGCCCGCGAGCCGCTCGATCCCGGGCTGGGCGAGCATCCAGCCGAGCATTTCCGGCCCGCGCGGACGGGCATAGGCGATCAGCTTGGGCGGGGCGGCGTCGAGCATCCGCAGCGTGGCGCAGAACACCTCCTGCGCGGCGCCGACTTCGGTCTCGTGCAGCGAATCCTCGAGGCAGATCACCACCGAGCGCAGATCGGGATTGGCCCCCGCCAGCACTTCCGCAAGGCGCGGGTGCTGGACGGGAATGTAGAGCGTTGCCCCCAATTCGACCGCTTTCGTCATTCAGCGTCTCCTGCCTTCGCAATGAGTGTTACTGCGCGGTAGTTGCCAAGTTCCCGTTCCTGCACGGGAACCTGCATTTGTGCGGCAAGGTGCAGCAAATGCGCCACTTCCTCGTCCCGCCGGTCGCGCACGAACACCGCTTGCGGAAGGCGACGCAGGACAGCGCGGGTCGCCTCGGCGATGCCGGGCTTGATGCGGTTCACGTTGGTGACGGCGAATTCGGCCATCAGCGCCTCGACCAGCGCCGCCGAGGCTTTGCGGCTGGCGGCTGCGGTGGCGGGGCTCCATGCGGGGTGGGGGTCGGCCGAGGGCGCGGCATCTGCGATGGCGGCGATGAAGGCGCGACTCCGGTCAGCGTGGGCGTGCTCGGTCAGGTGGCGGCAGGCGTGGAACTCGCCCTCGCCTACAAGATCGTCGCTCAGCACCGAGCGGCTGACCAGCCCCGAGGCAATCGCGCCGAGGATGCCCGAGGGGATGAGGTAATCCTCGGATGTGGCGGCAAGGCTGGCGCAGCCCGCGGGGTCGGCGACCACGGCGAGGAAGGGGGCAAAGCCGGTGCTGCCATCGGCGAGGCTCGCCTCAAGCTCCTGCGTGATCGCGCCCTTGCCAGTCCAGCCGTCGACGAACACCGCGTCCTGCGTCCCCCGCGCCGCCGCGATATGGGCGAGCGCGACGCGATCGATCCCCCGGCCCCGGATGATGCTCACCGAATAATGCGCGACGTCCACGCCCCGCGCGGCGAGCGCGCGGCGCAGCAGCACCCCGATGGGCGTGCCCGCGCGGGCGAGCGAGATGATGGTGCAGCTGGTCGCGGTCTCGGGCCGCGCGGTGATCGCCTCGGCCAAGGCTGCGATGTCGCGCTTCAGCCGCCCCGCATTCCTCGCCAGCGCCGCCTCGTAGAGCGCGAGGTAACGCGCATCGGGCAGGCGCTCTTCGGAGAGCATCTCCGAATAGTGCCGCGCGCCCGACTGGATCAGTGCCTCCTTCTCGGCCACATCGGTCAGCACGACCTCGGCGGGCTTGAGGAGGAAAGTCACGTCCTCGGGAGCGTAGGAGCCGTGGAAGGGCGTCATCCGTCGATCCAGTCGTGCCCGCGCGCGATGTGCTGCCACAGCTGCGCGGCGGTGGGGATCATCGCCATGTCGCAAAGGTCGAGGAAGCCCGCGTCCGACCAAGAGTCGCCGATGCCGACAACCAGCCGCCCGGGGGTTTCCTTGCGCATCTGTTCGAGCATGTAACGCACCGCGGCGCGCTTGCTCAGCCAGGGCGGGAGGAAGGCGAGGTTGTTGCCGTTGGCGTGGATACGCCAGCCTTGGGGGAGCCGCGCGCGCAAGGCATCAGCGAGCGTATCGAGCGCGGGAACGTCGCCGGAGTTGCTCTTGATGACGATGTAGAGATCGAGCCCATCCTCGCTCACCAGCCAATGACGGTAGGCCTGTTCATCCAAGCCATCGGTCAGCGCCGGATAGAGTGCGGCAGGAGCCTCGGCACTGTGCGCCTCGGCGGCGAGGCGTTGGTGCCAGACCGGATCGGGGGTGCCATCTGCCAGAAGGATGCAGCCGCCGTTGGCGCAGATCGCGGGGGCCTGCGCGATGTCGACCCGGGCGAGCACGTCGCGCGCGCGGGCGGTCACGGGCACCAGCTCGCCATGCGCCAGCCAGCCCAGCAGCGCCTGCTGCGGCGGGGTGGCATAGCCGCTGGGGCTGCCATCGACGAGGCGGCTCATCAGGCGCAGCTGCTCTTCCGGCCAGTCGCCGCATTTGGGGCGGGTCTGGAACAGGCTGTCATCGAGATCGGCGAGGATGAGGGGGCGCGCGGTCATGCGGGCCCGCCATAGCGGCACAACAGCGTCTCGACCATGACGGGAGAGCCCGCTTCGGCGCACCACCGGGCGAGCGCCTCGGCCTGACCGCCGGCGATCTCGGCGGCGATCACGATGCGGTGCGGGCGGTGGGCGAGGAGGTTGTAGACATGGCAGGTCGCGCCCGAGCCATAGGCGTCTTCCAGCGTGGTGACGCTCTGCATCGCATGGCCGAGCATGGCCGGCGTGCGGGTGATCGACTGGACGGCGGCGATCGCGCCCTGTGCAGCGAACTCCTCGGCGATGCGCAGTGCCTCATAGGCGTGCTCGCCATCGCCGAGCACCAGCACCCGCTCGCCCGGCGCGGCGGTGACGGGGGCGCGGGTCGCGGCTTCGGGTTTCAGCAAGCCGGTGCGGCTGCGCATACCAGTGGCGGGCGCGGTGCCGTGGCGGTTGGCGGTTGCCGCAAGGCTAGCGGCGGCCTGCCCGGCTCCGGGCGTCCAGTGCAGCGTTCCCGCGATCAGCGAATGGGCGCTGGCGGGGCGCGGCATGCGGGAGAGGAAGGCCTGCGCACTCCAGTCGGTGAGGCTGCCGCAGGCGATCCGCTCGATCTGCGGCAGGGCGACGACCAGCGCTTTGGCGGCTTCCACGAAGGTGCTGCCGGTGCTGCACTCGTCGTCGATGATGACGAGGCTGCGGGCCTGCGGGAGCACTTCCTCGACCGCGCCCGCTACCTGCACCATGTGGCTGGCGGCGTGGCTGTGGCCTTCCTCGAAGCGGCACAGCACCCGCGCGCCCGGGGCAGTCTGGCGGCTCGACTGGACATAGGCGCTGGCAAGGACCGGGTGACGACCGCGCCACGCGGCCCACACGGCCTGCGCAAGACCCGTCGCGGTTTCCGCCATGCCGCAGAACAGCACGGGCTCCGGCAAGTCGGCGGGGAATTGCGCCGCGAGTGCATCGGCCGCCGCCCGCAAGGCTTCCGGCGGGGTCGGCAGATGGCGGCCGAGCACCCGCGAGACGATCAGGAACCCGCGCTTGGGGTTTGCCCGCGCAGCGAAATCGCAGAGTGCATGGATGCGCTCGGACGCGACACCGGTCAGCGTCAGCGTGCCGGCCGGCAGGTCGACCCGCATCGTGTGCAGCGACGCCTCAGGCGCCCGCGCAGAATCAGGCATGGATGACGATGCTGACCACCGCGCTGCGCGCCCGGGCGACGACATTGCGGCGCACATTGTCGGTCGAGATTGCCAGCGGCGGCAACTCTGCCCCCGCCGCCGCCGCCATTTCGTAGACCAGCGCGGCGCGGATGCCGAAATTGACGTTCTCGGAAATCGAGCCGCGCTCGCGCATGTTCTGATGCGCGAGGCTGGCCGAGGTCACCCCCACAAGATTGCCGAATTCATCGATGATCGCCCCGCCCGACGATCCCGAGCCGATGGGCGCGGAGAACTGGAAGCGAGCAATGTCGCCCCCGCCGCCGGTCAGCCCCGAGACATTGCCGGTGGTGACCTTGAGGTCGGCGCCCAGCACGTCGATCAGCGGGAAGCCCGCGGCCATGATGTCCTCGCCCAGAAACAGCGGCGAGGCGATCCGCAAGGGCAGCGGCGCGCCGTGGGTCGTGCAGCGCAGCAGCGCAAGATCATGTCCCGCATCGACCGCAATCACCGTGCCCGCATCGCGCGCCGGGCCGATTTCGAACTTCTGCCCGTCCTCGACCACATGGGCGTTGGTGACAATCAGGTCAGGCGCGATCAGCACCCCGCTGCCCGTGCCGAGCATCTGCCCCGGCACCGGCACCGGGCGATTATGCCCACGCCCGTCGGGGTGCGGGATCGGCCCGTTGCCGGGGAGCGGCACGCTGGGAGAATTGCGGTAGGGCACTTCGATCCCGCCCATGTTGCGCGCGCGCACATAGGCGTCGATCCCGAAGGTGAAGCCCTCGTTCGAGAGCTTCATGCGGCGCTCGCCATTCTTGGTGTAGACCTCGGCAAGGATCACTGCGGCGAGCTGCTCGGTCGGCTGCGGCATCTGCCAGGTGGTGCCGTCAACCTCGAATTCGAGCGGGTAGGCGTGATTGGTGAAGCCGCCGTGGCGATCGTCCATGACATAGGCGACGATCTCGAAATCGCCCTGGAGCTCGGCCATGCCCTGCATGAACCACTGCGCCTGATCGATCCGGTCGAAGGCGAGCACCCGCCCGCGCTGACTCTCGTCGCGCCCGATGGCGGCGATGGCGATGCGCGCCGCCTCTTGCCCGCGCATGTGGATGCGGCAATCGGCCTTGGGGCTGATCTTGACGCGTTGTCCGGGCTGGGCGGGCTGCATCGCCGTCTCGCCTTACCCGATGTTGACGCCCATCGCGCCCGCAAGGCCCGCAAGGCCGCTGCGCCAGCCCTCGCCGATCGCCTTGACCTTGATGTCGCCCGCCGGGCCGCGATAAAGTTCGACGAAGACCATTGCGACGTTCATCGAGGCGTCTTCGGACAGGTCGTAGCGCGCCAGTTCCTTGCCGTCAGCCTGATTGACCACGCGCGCAAAGGCGTTGGAGACCGAGCCGAAGTTCTGCCCGTTGATCTCGCCGTCATGGATGGTGACCGCGATCACCACCTTCTTGGCGGCCGGGGTGAGCTTGGCGAAATCGATCAGGATCGTCTCGTCATCGCCCGCGCCTTCGCCGGTGCGGTTGTCGCCGCTGTAGACCACCGCGCCATCGGGCGAGGTCTTGTTGTTGTAGAACACGAAATTCGCGTCGGAGAGCACCTTGTCGTTCTCCCCCAGCACGAAGGCCGAGGCGTCGAGATCGAAACCCGCGCCGTCGGTCTTGCGCACGTCCCAGCCGAGCCCGACAATCACTGCGTTGAGGCCCGGGGCCTCCTTCGAGAGCGAGACATTGCCACCCTTGCTGAGCGAAACCGCCATTATCCGTATTCCCTTCAGTGGAAGCGCGCGGCCGACGACATTGCCCCCGACCGCGCCCCTCCCGATTAGCCGATGTTGACGCCGTAGTGCGCGGCGAGCGGGCCGAGGCCGCCCTTGAAGCCCTGGCCGACCGCGCGGAACTTCCACTCGCCGCCGTGGCGATAGACTTCGCCAAGGATCATCGCGGTCTCGACCGAGGCGTCTTCCGACAGGTCGTAGCGCACGACTTCGTTGTTGTTGCCGGCATCGACGAGGCGGATGAAGGCGTTCGAGACCTGACCGAAGGTCTGGCCCTTGCTGTCGCCGTCATGGATGGTCACGACCACCGCAACCTTGTCGACATCGGCGGGGAGCTTCGAGAGCGTGATCTCGATCTGCTCGTCATCGCCGTCACCCTCGCCGGTGCGGTTGTCGCCCTGGTGGATGACCGCGCCGCTGGCGACGTTCTTGTTGTTGTAGAAGCAAAAATCCATGTCGCTGCGGACCTTGCCGCCCGCATTGCAGAGGAACGCCGAGGCGTCGAGGTCGAAATCCTGACCATCGGTCGCGCGCACGTCCCAGCCGAGGCCGACCATGATGCGGTCGAGGCCGGGTGCTTCCTTCGAGAGGCTGACATTGCCACCCTTCGACAGTGAAATAGCCATGTGACGTCTTCCTTTCCTTGTGGTGGCGGCATCCGGGACGGCCCCGGATGCTTGCGCCCGATGAAATATCCTGCCCCCGTCAGGCGGCGGCTTCGTCCCCTTCCGGCTCGCCGTCGGGGTTGGCCTTGTTCCAGTTCACCGAGGACCAGAAGGCGAGCCCGATCAGCACCGCGCCGATCAGGCCGGTGATGACTTCGGAGATATGCATGAAGGTGTTGAGGTACATGATCACCGCCAGCGCGAGGATCGCATAGAACGCCCCGTGCTCGAGGTAGCGGTATTCGCTCAAGGTGCCTGCGCGCACGAGGTAGATCGTCATCGAACGCACGAACATCGCGCCGATGCCGAGGCCGATGGCAATGATGATGAGGTTGTTGGTGAGCGCGAAGGCACCGATCACCCCGTCGAAGCTGAAGCTCGCATCGAGCACTTCGAGATAGAGGAACGCGCCGAAGCCCGCCTTGGCGACGTCACCGGTCGAGGGCGTGGGCGGTTCGAGCACGTGGTTGATGATCTCGACCCCGAGATAGGTCAGCAGGCCCGCGATCGCGGCGGTGATGAAGGTCAGCGCCTCCTCGCCGGGCAGCACGGTCGAGACCGCCCAGGTGCCCGCAAGCACCAAGCCGATCGAGACCGCCTCGATGTCCGCGACCTTGGCGAGCGGGCGCTCGATGGCGGCGATCCAGTCGATCTCCTTGTCGGAATCGAAGAAGTAGTTGAGGCCGACCATCCCGAGGAAGGCTCCGCCGAAACCCATCAGGCCGACATGCGCGCCCTCAACGATCCGCTGGTATTCGCTCGGCGAATTCAAGGCGAGGTTGATCGCCTCGATCGGGCCGAGCGAGGCGGCGATCATCACGATCACCAGCGGGAAGACGATCCGCATCCCGAACACCGCGATCGCGATCCCCCAGGTCAGGAACCGCTGCTGCCAGACCGGCGACATGTCCTTGAGCACCGAGGCGTTGACCGCGGCATTGTCGAACGACAGCGAGACTTCGAGCACCGCGAGCACGGCGCAGATCCACACCATCGACAGCACGCCGTCGATCGTGCCGGTCAGCGCCCAGCCGTAATAGCCGCCGAGCGCCAGGCCGACGACCGTGAACAGCAGCGAGCCGCCAAAATGTTTGAACATCGAATATGATCCCCTTGGCCGCGTGATACGGCGGTCTTGTTGCTTAGTCCTTACTGCCGCGCTGCCATTGCAGATAGACGCCAATATCCTCGGCAAAGGGCTTCTGGCTCTGGTAGAAGCGCATCAGGCGGCTCATCTTGAGTTCGCCGCCGACATTGTCGATCACCGCGATCCCGCACAGGCGTTCGCGGCTGTTCACCTCGTCCATGCGGATCTCGATCTCGGGCTGGCCCGGGATGTTGAGGCGGACCACACCATCGGTCGAGGCCCAGTCGGGCGCACCTTCATAGATCAGGGCGAAGACGCCGATGCGGCGGATGTAATCGAAATACTGGCCATTGACGCGGATCGTCTCGCCTGCCGCGACCGCGCCGGTGCGGTCATCGCCCGACAGCTCGATGAAGGGCGGCTGGTTGTAGGCGCCGAAGCTGCGGCCCAGCGCCTGGATGCAGCCCGCGCCCATGCCGTCGGCCATTTCGAAGATGACCCCAAGATCAAGGTCGAGCTGCTGGGTGCCGCCGAAAAAGCCCTTCTTCTGGGTGCGCGCGGTCCAGTTGAGGTTGAGCACGATCTCGCCGAAGGAATTGCCCTGCTTCTTGAGGCTGACCGAGGAATTGCCCTTGTCGAGGCTGATCTTCTTCAGGCTCACCGGAGCGGCCGGCGGCGGCGGCGGAGGCGGCGGGGGTGCCGGCGGCGGCGGGGGCGGTGGCGGCGGCGCAGGCGCCGGGGCGGGTTCATCCACCTCGCCGCCGAAATGCCCGATCAGCGCGGCGAGACCGCCTGCAAAGCCGGCGGCAATCGTGCCGATCTTCCAGCCCGACGAGTGCCGATAGACTTCCGCCAGCATCACCGCCTTTTCATTGGTGAGCGCGGCCGCGGCATCGAAACTCGCCTTGCCGCCGTCGAGCGTCACCATCAGCGGACGGCTTTCGCCCACAGCGCGGCTGTCATGGGTGGCGGTGAAGACGATGCGGTCGATATTGGCGGGGAGGCGATCCAGTTCGAGCGCGAAGCTGGCGGTATTTCCGCTCGCGGTCATGCGCACCTCGCCGCCGGGCGTCGCGGGGTTGGAGAACAGCACCACGTAGCGATCGTCGCCGATCTTCTGCCCGGCCTCCAATCCGAAGGCGGCAATGTCGATCCCGTCGAGGCCGAACTCCACCTTCACTTCGCAATTGGCGCCCACGCCCAGGTCGGACAGCGAGCGCTTTTCCCCACGTTGCAGCTGCATGTTGATATGCTCCCGGTAGTGCGGCCCCGGCGCGCTCCCCGCACGCCGTGCCCGGATATGTCAAATTACAGAATGGCGCGCGCGGGCGCGGTGAGATCGTGGACGGTGCGCCCCGAGGTGCGCTCGCCGATCGCCTTGAAGTCCCACTGGCCGCCGGCGCGCGACAGGCGGGCGAGGATCAGGCCGGTGTGCGGGCCGGAATCCGAAATGTCGAAGCGCGCGAGCTCGCGCCCGCTCTTCTTGTCGACCACGCGGCCAAAGGCATTGGCGACCTTGTCGAAGGTCTGCCCGCGGAAGGAGTTCACGGTGAGCACAATGTGTTCGACCCGCGTATCGAGCCGGCCCAGTTCGATCGCGATGCTCTCGTCATCGCCGTCTCCCTCGCCGGTCAGGTTATCGCCGCTGTGGCGGATCGTGCCGGCGGCATTGGCGAGCTTGCCGAACCACACCTGTTCGAGCACGGCCTTGTCGGCATCGAAGGTGATGCACGAGGCGTCCAGATCAATATCCCCGCTGCCGCCCAGCAGGCCCCCGAAAAAGCCCTTTTTGGCGACATCCCAGCCCACCCCGAGGCTGATCTGGGACAGCCCGTGCGGTGCCTCCTTGGCGAGGCTGACCGACTGGCTCTTCTGGAGCGATATTCCCACTGATCCCCCGGCGCTTCTGCGCACTGTCTCGTTCTGGTACAGGATATCCCCGAAGGCCCGAAAGGTGTCAACCCTGCGCCCGTGGGGATTGCGCGAGGGTTAGTGCTGTTATCGTTACGTTTTTATTAAAGCGCGCAAGGCTTGCGACGAGTTGATCCACACGCTTGCGGGGTGGGAGGCACTACAGCCCGAAACTGCCCTTCAGCCCGTCGATCACATATTGCGCCGCAAGCGCAGCCAGCAGCACCCCAAGCAGCCGGGTGATGACCGCCTCGACCTTGTCGCCCAGCAAGCGGATCAGCGGGCCCGCAGCGACCAGAGCGGCGGCGGTGATCGCCAGCACCGCGGCGAGCGCGGCGAGGATCTGGCCCTGCTCCGGCAAGTTCCCGTCGGCCTCGTTCATCAGCAGCATCACCGCTGCAATCGCGCCCGGCCCGGCCAGCATCGGCATCGCCATCGGGAAGACCGAGACGTCCTCGATCTCGGGGGTCTGAGCGATCTTCTCGGCGCGCTGCTCGCGGCGCTCGGTGCGCTTTTCGAACACCATGTCGAAGGCGATGAAATAGAGCATCAGCCCGCCTGCGATGCGGAAGGAATTGAGCTCGATATGCAGCGCGCCGAGCAATTCCTGCCCGAACAATGCGAAGATCAGCAGGATGATGCTCGCGATCCCGGTCGCCCGCAGCGCCATGCTGCGCGCCTGCGCCGCGCTCGCGCCCTTGGTCAGCCCGGCATAGATCGGCGCGCAGCCGGGCGGGTCGATCACCACGAACAGGGTGACAAAGGCGGAAAGGAAGGTTTCGGTGATCATCGCGGAAGGCAACCCATTAGGGATTGGGGGGCCCCCTCACATCAATTGCCGGTCGGCACAAGGCTTTGTTCGATGCCCGTCAGCCAGCGGCCTTGATAGAAGTAATCGGCCGCGATGTAGCGCGTGCCGTCCGCGCGGTGCTCCCAGCGCCAGCGCAGCGTGCCGTCCTTCGAGAGCTTCGCGTCGGCCTTGCCATCCTCGCCCAGCGGGATCGCGGGTGGCGGCGGGATCGGTACCCCGCCGCGCGGGCAGGTGGCGACGAGGCCTTCGATCGCGTCGATCTCGGTCACGACGATGTCGCCCGGCTGGACATCCACCTTGGGCGGCGGCGGGGGCTGCGGCACATCCGGCCCACCGACGTCGAAGGTGTAGCGGTATTGCCCGTCAGGCTGGCGCTCCCACACGGTGACGAAGCTGCCGACCGTGCCATCGGGCTCACGCGAGCGGCCCTGGCTGACCGCGATCGCGCCGTCGCAGCTCATCACCACGGTGCGCGGCTTCCATTGGACGGCCTGCGGCGGGTTGTTCTGCGTCGCCAGCCACGGGGCAATCGGAAACGGCCCCTTGCTGCCGTGGAGCATCGCGCCGGGGGCGGCATGGATGCCGAAAGCGGTCCACTGGCCCAGCTCCTGCGCGTCGCGGGCAAAGGCGATCTCGGCGGCGACGATGGTGCTCGGCTGCGCGGCGCCGGGCGCGGTGGCGAGCGCGCGGTCGATGATCGCCAGCTGGCGCTTGGTCGGCTTGGGCGGCCCGCCGCTCCCCGCACAGGCGGCGAGCACGAGCGGGAGCGCGGCGGCAAGCAGCAGGGCGGTTCGCGTCATAGTCCCTCCGGCGGCTCCAGCCCCGCATGGCGGTGCGCGGCGACCAGCGTGTTCCTGAGCAGCACCGCGATGGTCATCGGCCCGACCCCGCCCGGCACCGGCGTGATCGCCCCCGCGACCTCCGCCGCCTCGGCATAGGCGACATCGCCCACCAGCCGCCCCTTGGGCTTGTCGTCGGTCGGCGGCAGGCGGTTGATACCGACGTCGATCACGGTCGCCCCCGGCTTGATCCAGTCGCCGCGCACCATCTCAGGGCGGCCTACTGCGGCCACGACGATATCGGCGCGGCGCACCACCTCGGCCAGGTTCTTCGTGCGGCTGTGCGCCAGGGTGACGGTGGCGTTGGCATCGGTCAGCAGCTGCGCCATCGGCTTGCCGACGATGTTCGAGCGCCCGATCACCACCGCCTCGAGCCCGCTCAGATCGCCGTGATGATCCTGCAACAGCATCAGGCACCCCAAGGGCGTGCACGGGACAAAGCCCTGCTGCCCGACCGCGAGGCGGCCTGCGTTGATCACATGGAACCCGTCGACATCCTTGTCCGGGTCGATCGCGGCGATCACCGCCTGCTCGTCGAGCCCCTCGGGGAGCGGCAGCTGCACCAGAATGCCATCGACCTCGGGATCGCGGTTCAAACGCTCGACCAGCGTCAGCAGCTCGGCTCCGCTGGTGGCGGCAGGCAGGCGATGCTCGAAGCTGGCAATCCCCGCTTCCTCGCAGGCGCGTGCCTTTGCGCCGACATAGACCTGGCTTGCCGCATCATCGCCGACCAGCACCACCGCCAGCCCCGGACGACGCGCGACCGCGTGGGCGAAATCCGCGGCGGCCGCACCGATCCGGGCGCGCAGGGTCACGGCAAACGCCTTCCCGTCGATCCTCAGCGCGATGGTCTTGAGGGGATCTGGCATCAGTAGGCGAGGCCCTGCACAACCCGCGAGAGGGCTGCCAGCAGGATCATGAACACCATCGGCGAGAAGTCGATCGCGCCGGTATCGGGCATGATCCGCCGGATCGGGCGCAGCGCCGGCTCGAACAGGCGCGAGAGTGCATCGTGCACCGCGAAGACGAACTGGTTGCTCGGGCTCACCACGTTGAAGGCGAACAGCAGCCCGATGATGAACCAGATGATCAGCAGCATGTTGGCGGTGCTGATCACCATGCCGAGAATATCCACGAGAGCTTGCGTCATTGCTTGTCGTTTCCGTTGCGAGGGTGCAGCGCCGCATCTGGCGAGCCGCTGCGCCCGTTCAAGTCCCTTGGCAGGCGTATTAGCCTGTTAACACGCCTTGCGCCAGAGTGTTCCCGGTTCAGGCACGCACCAGCGTGCCCGCGCCGCGGGCGGTGAAGAATTCGAGCAGCATCGCGTGGCCCACCCGGCCATCGAGCACCACCGCCGCCTCGCAGCCCGCCTGCACGGCGGCGACGCAGGTCTCGAGCTTGGGCACCATGCCGCCGCGGATCACGCCGTCTGCGCGCAAGCTGGCGATGTCGGCGGGGGTGAGGTCGGTGAGCAGCGCGCCATCCGCGCCCAGCACGCCCGGCACGTCGGTCAGCAGGAACAGCCGCGCCGCGCCCAGCGCCGCCGCGATCGCGCCCGCCATGGTGTCGGCGTTGATGTTGTAGGTTGCCCCGTCCGCGCCCGGCGCGATGGGCGCGATCACCGGGATCATGCCCGCGGCGACCATGGTGTCGATCACGCTCGTGTCGACCGCCGCCGGTTCGCCGACGAAGCCGAGGTCCACCACCTGCTCGATCTGGCTGTCGGGATCGCGGGTGGTGCGGCTGACTTTCCGCGCGGTGACCAGTCCGCCGTCCTTGCCCGAGATGCCGATCGCCTTGCCCCCGGCAGCCGCGATCCAGCCGACCAGTTCCTTGTTGATCGCACCCGACAGCACCATCTCGGCGACCCGGGCGGTGGCCTCGTCGGTGACCCTGAGCCCATCGACGAAGGTGCTCTCCACCCCCAGCCGCTTCAGCATCTGGCCGATCTGCGGGCCGCCGCCGTGGACCACCACCGGGTTGATGCCAACCGCCTTCAAGAGCACGATATCCTCGGCAAAGTCGCGCGCGGCTTCGGGATCGCCCATCGCGTGGCCGCCATATTTCACCACGAAGGTGCGCCCGGCATAGCGTTGGAAATAGGGCAGCGCCTCGATCAGCACTTCGGCTTTCGCAAGGTCGGGCGTCTCCGCCATGGGATGGGTCGTCTTCTCGGTCACCGGCATCGTTCCCAGCGCGCGTCTCGCGCATCTCGGCCCGCGCCCTAGCGGCTTGCGTGCGCGGGGCCAAGCGGTTGCTGGTTGCGAGATAACTTGATTAGGCTTTTCCGGAAGTTGGTGTTAACCTTGTCGCGGTCGCAGACTTGACACTTCACCATTCGCCTCCTTCCGCCCAGCCGCGGAGGACGGCGACGAGGAGACGCAGGTATGAGCGACGATACCACCGACAGCCCCAGTGCCGACCCTTCGGGCGCAGGCCGCCGGCAGGGGGACCGCCGCAAGGCGCAGCTGCCTTTCGAGGGCCCCGACCGCCGCAAGGGCGATCGCCGCTCGGGCACCGACCGGCGCGCCACGCCGCGGGACGAAACCCTGGACTGAGCCAATCGGGAGGGCGGGACGGCGGGTGGCGTAGGAAAGCGCCCCGCGCACGCCCGGTCAGGCCAGCCCTGCAGCCAGCCCCCCGAGAATGGCGATCTGGATAATGGCGATGGCGTGGAGCCGCCCGCTGAACGGCTGTTTGTGCGTCTTGTGCCGGAACAGCGCGCGGCCGGCGTAAGCGCCGGGGGTGCCGCCGATCATCGCGAGGTTGAGCAGCGCGCTCTCCGAAATCCGCCACGCCCCGGTCTCCGCGCGCGCCTTGTCGATCCCGAAGGCGGCAAAGGCGAGGAAGTTGATCGCGATCAGCGCGGTGGCGATGTTGCCGGGGGTGGCGAGGGCGAGGAGCGGATGCATGGGGGAAGCGTTACAGGACAAGGGGTTGCGGAAGGGTTGAGGGGGTGTTGCTCGTGATAGGCGGTGTTCGTGCCCACCCCCAGCCCCTCCCACAAGCGGGAGGGGAGTTAAGGTCCCCCTCTCGCTTGCGGGAGAGGGTGATCGGAGGCACGCGACTCCGATCACGGGTGGGCCTGTCTTGTCCCAAACCCCAGTTTCCGCTAAACCCCTGAAATGCCTGAATGGAAGCCCCGCAACACCGAGCGCGCCCGGGCGCTGCGGCGCGAGGCGACGGGGCCGGAGCGGGCGCTCTGGGCGTTTCTCTCGCGGAGCCAGCTAGGGGCGAAGTTCAGCCGCCAGATGCCGGTCGGGCCGTTCTTCGCCGACTTCCTGTGTCGCGAGTTGTCGCTGGTGGTGGAGCTCGACGGCTTCAGCCATGATTGCGCGCCCGAACGGGACGTGCACCGCGATGCGTGGATGGCGGCGCACGTCTTCACCGTGCTGCGCTTCACCAATGATGATGTGCGCGACAATGTCGAGGGCGTGGTGACCGCGATCCGTCTGGAGGTCGAGCGGCTGCGGGGGTTGCGCAATTGACCCTTCCCGCTTGCGGGAAGGGAGCGAGACTTGGCAGCTTGCTGCCTAGTCGCAGCGGGATGGGCCTTCGCCGACAGGCCGGGACTTGCCCACCCCTAACCGCTGTGGCTGCGCCACACCTGCGGTTCCCCGCAAGCGGGAGGGGGATTGGGAGCGCTGATCAACCCTCCCGCCTGCGGGAGGGTCGCGAGGAAGCGAAGCTGTCCGAAGGACACCTGCTGAGCCGAAGGCGAAGTTAGTCGCAGCGGGTTGGGCCTTCGCCGACAGGTCGGGACTTGCCCACCCCTAACCCCTCCCGCAAGCGGGAGGGGGACTACCGGCGGCAAGCGATCGGGATCGGGTCTCTCTGACAACCCTTCCCGCTCGCCCCGGCTTTCGCCGGGGCAGGTATCAGGGCGGGAGGGAGGCATCGATGCGGAAGGTGTTGCTGGGGCGACTCACTTCACGCGGCATTAACCACATTCAGACCAAAAGAACTTGATGTTGTGCCATTCAAAGATGACAGAGGGCAAATGTTGTTCACCATTGGATACGAGCGCTCAACGCTGTCGGACTTTGTAGCGACATTGCAAATGTCGGGCATCGACGTGCTGGCCGATATTCGAGATCGGGCACAATCGCGTCGGCCAGGCTTTTCGAAATCCGCGCTGTCGGAAGCTCTGAGCAAGGCGAACATCCAATACGTCCACCTAAAGGAACTAGGCGACCCCAAAGAAGGCCGAGAAGCGGCACGACGCGGGGACTTTGGCGAGTTTCGACGCGTGTTTTCCAACGTTATGGCATCAGAAGAGGCCAATTCAGCGGTTCAGCAAATCGCAGAAATGTTGAAAGATTCCAACGTTTGCTTGATGTGCTACGAGCGAGATGTGAAGACCTGCCATCGAAAGATTGTCTCGGACAATCTCAAAGAGCGGACGGGTACGCCCGTTAAGCACTTGGGGGTGGCGGATGGCGCAAGTATCAGGACCGGTATCCGACGAGTGCATGATACTCATCAAGGCGCAACCGCATCGATCTAGCAAATACACCGAGACAGTCTGCTGCGCGGGCGTTGGGCGTGACAGAAAGTGGCGCAGACAATATCCGGTGCCCTTTCGAATTCTTGATGAAGGTCAAAAATTTAGCCGTTGGCAGTGGATAAAATATGACTTCGTGCCCCCAGCGGGTACTGACCCACGGCGAGAAAGCCAACGCGTTCTTCAAGAAACGCTCGTGCCCACGTCGCTTATGAAACGAGATGAGCGGGCAGATTTTTTGGCGCCGCTTGTGAGATCATCGACCGAAGAGGCGGATGCCGCTCGGGATTCCTTAGCATTGGTGAGGCCAAAGCGAATTGCTCTGCGTGCGCATGATAAACCAGCCGAGGATCTGGAGTACGAAACGCGAGAACATAAGAAGCTGGCCGATCAAGGTTCGCTCTTCGAGGTTGGCCGTGAGGTTAAGCCATTCACCCCCTGCCGCAAGCGGTTCACGCTCGACTGGGTCGATCTGAACGGAAAACCACACACGCACGTTTGCGACGATTGGGAAACGGTTACTGCATTTGAGCGCTTTGAACGCATGTATGGCGAGGAGCGCGCTTTGCGTGAACTTCGGCAGAAATATGAGCAGCAATATTTCGATGCTGGCCTTGTGCTTGGCTTTAGCACGCATAGTCGGCGCAATATCGAGTATGGCTCTAAGAACCAGTGGTTGTTGGTTGGCCTCATCCGCTTAGATGAGACCAACCAAGCTCAAATGATATTTTAAAACCCCCTACTCCGCAGCCTCAGCCCCAAACAGCCCAGCCTCGGCCTCACCGCCGGCCTCGTCCTCGTTCACAGCCTTCGCCTTCTGCCGCTTATCAAACGACGACCACACGGTGTTCCAGTCGCCCCGCGTCGCGCCCTTCGAGTACTCGGTCGCGCGGGTTTCGAAGAAGTTGGCGTGTTCCACCCCGTTCAGCAGCGGCGCGAGCCACGGCAGGGGGTGTTCCTCGATCATGTAGATTTCCTGGAGGCCCAGCTGCTTCAGACGCCAGTCGGCGATGTAGCGGATGTAGCGCTTGATCTCCTTGGCGCTCATGCCGTTGATCGGGCCCATTTCGAAGGCGAGATCGATGAAGGCGTCTTCGAGGCGGACGGTCTTCTGGCAGATGTCGATCAGGTCTTCCTTCACCGCCTTGGTGAGGCACTGGCGTTCCTCGCAGAAGGTGTGGAACAGCTTGATGATGCCTTCGCAGTGGAGGCTCTCGTCGCGGACCGACCAGCTGACGATCTGGCCCATGCCCTTCATCTTGTTGAAGCGCGGGAAGTTCATCAGCATGGCGAAGGAGGCGAACAGCTGGAGCCCCTCGGTGAAGCCGCCGAAGGCTGCGAGCGTGCGGGCGATATCCTCATCGGTGTCGACCCCGAACTGGCCGAGGAAATCGTGCTTGTCCTTCATTTCCTCATATTCGAGGAAGGCGGAATACTCGCTCTCGGGCATGCCGATGGTGTCGAGCAGGTGCGAATAGGCCGCGATGTGCACCGTCTCCATGTTGGAGAAGGCGGCGAGCATCATCTTGACCTCGGTCGGCTTGAACACGCGGCCGTAATTGTCGTGGTAGCAGTTCTGCACCTCGACATCGGCCTGGGTGAAGAAGCGGAAGATCTGGGTGAGCAGGTTGCGCTCGTTCTCGGTGATCTTCTGCGCCCAGTCGCGGCAATCCTCGCCCAGCGGCACTTCCTCGGGCATCCAGTGGATCTGCTGCTGGCGCTTCCAGAAGTCATAGGCCCAGGGGTACTGGAAGGGCTTATAGGTGTTGCGGGCTTCGAGCAGCGACATGGGCGGATACTCCTGTGAGTGTTCAGGTATAGCAGATACGCGAGGAAGCCCCGCGCGGATTCATTTCATTTGCCCCAGTAGGCGACGAGGATGATCAGGCAGAAGGGCACGAACATCCCGACCATCGCGACGTGGATCATCGCCGCGTTGAACGAATGGCCGGGCGTGTCGCGGCGCAACTCGCGCACGGCGTTGATGCCGAACCACAGGCTGACCGCAAGGCCGAGCAGCGCGGCGGCGACGGGTATGTTCATCCAATTACCCCCCAAAAAATCTTCAGTTAAATCGGGGGGCAGGCAACCCACCCCCCGACCCTTACTCACTTAATTTGCCGCCGCAGTGCCTGCCCGAGCATACCGCCCATGCGGCGATTGTCAGAACATGAGAGCGCCCGTAGGTTCAGGAACCACCCCAAACCGCCGATTGCACTCGGCACGCGGTGATCGACTTCCCAACCGAAACGTGAGTCATGCTTCCCATAGGCCGAGCGGGAGATGACATTGCCCTTTTCATCCAGCGCCGCATCGCTCGGGTAGAGCGAGGCTGCGAGCGCGTTCAGGGGACGGGTCGTACTTAGGAAAATCTGATTCAATTGCTGGGGAGTGTACTGGGACATTTTAAGCTCCATAAGTTGTCCCAAGGGATTGACTGACCCACAGCGAAATCACATTGTGTGGTTGTAACGGCAGCCGCCCCTCGGGGTTGGTGTCAGAGGCCCGGTTCCAGTTAGCGCTGGTCCGGGCCTCAGTTTTTTCCGGCTCACACCGGAAACTCAAATTCCTCCTGTTACTGGCAGCTCAGGCATTCCTCGTAATCTGTCTGGTCGCCGCTGGCGCTCAGTTCGATCTTGGGCGCTTCGGAGGTGTTGTCCGCCTCGACCCCGCCAGCAAAGCCTGCGCGCTGCACCGACTTCGAGCGGAGGTAATAGAGCGACTTGATGCCCTTCTCCCACGCCTGATAGTGCAGCATCATCAGGTCCCACTTGTCGACATCGGCCGGGATGAACAGGTTCAGCGACTGGGCCTGATCGATATAGGGCGTGCGGTCGGCGGCGAATTCGAGCAGCCAGCGCTGGTCGATCTCGAAGCTGGTCTTGTAGACCGCCTTTTCCTCCGGCGTCAGGAAGTCGAGGTGCGCGACCGACCCGCCGCGCTCGAGGATCGAGTTCCAGACATTGGTCGAGTTCTTGGCCTTCTTGTCGAGCAGCTTTTCGAGATAGGGGTTCTTGACGATGAAGCTGCCCGAGAGGGTCTTGTGGGTGTAGATATTGGCCGGGATCGGCTCGATGCAGGCAGAGGTGCCGCCGCAGATGATCGAGATCGACGCGGTCGGCGCGATCGCCATCTTGCAGCTGAAGCGCTCCATCGCGCCCATGTCGGCCGCGTCGGGGCACGGCCCGCGCTCCTGCGCGAGCAGCATCGAGGCCTCGCACGCCTTGGCGTGGATGTGCTTGAACATCGTCAGGTTCAGCGCCTTGGCCATCGCGCTTTCGAAGGCGACGCCCTTCTGCTGGAGGTACGAGTGGAAGCCCATCACCCCGAGGCCGACAGAGCGTTCGCGGCTAGCGGAGTACTTGGCGCGGGCCATCTCGTCCGGGGCGCGGTCGATATAGTCCTGCAGCACGTTGTCGAGGAAGCGCATCACGTCCTCGATGAAGAGCTTGTCGCCCTTCCACTCTTCCCAGGTTTCGAGGTTCAATGACGACAGGCAGCACACCGCCGTGCGGTCATTGCCGAGGTGGTCGATCCCGGTCGGCAGAGTGATTTCCGAGCACAGGTTCGAGGTCGAGACCTTGAGGCCGAGATCGCGGTGATGCTTGGGCATCATGCGGTTCACGGTGTCGTTGAAGACGATGTAGGGCTCGCCCGTGGCCAGGCGGGTCTCGACCAGCTTCTGGAACAGCGAACGCGCATCGACCTTGCCGCGCTCCGACCCGTCGCGGGGGCTGCGCAGCGTGAACTCGGTGCCTTCGCGCACGGCCTGCATGAACTCGTCGGTGACGAGCACCCCGTGGTGAAGGTTCAGCGCCTTGCGGTTGAAGTCGCCGCTGGGCTTGCGGATTTCGAGGAACTCCTCGATTTCCGGGTGGCTGATGTCGAGATAGCACGCGGCCGATCCGCGGCGCAGCGAGCCCTGCGAAATCGCCAGCGTCAGCGAATCCATCACCCGCACGAAGGGGATGATGCCGCTGGTCTTGCCGTTGAGGCCCACCGGCTCGCCGATGCCGCGGACATTGCCCCAATAGGTGCCGATGCCGCCGCCCTTGGAGGCGAGCCACACGTTCTCGTTCCAGGTGCCGACGATCCCCTCGAGGCTGTCCTCGACAGAATTGAGGTAGCACGAGATCGGCAGCCCACGGTTGGTGCCGCCGTTCGAAAGCACCGGGGTCGCGGGCATGAACCACAGGTTCGAGATGTAGTCGTAGAGCCGCTGGGCGTGCGCCTCGTCATCGGCATAGGCATCGGCGACGCGGGCGAAGAGATCCTGATAGACCTCGCCGGGGAGCAGGTAGCGGTCGGTCAGCGTGTCCTTGCCGAAATCGGTGAGGCGTGCGTCGCGGCTCGGATCGGTGACGATGGTGAAGCGGCGGTCATTAACCTTCTTGCTGTCCGTCTTGGCCGCATCCTTGGCCGCTTCGATCATGGCATTGCCGAGCGCTTCGGTCGCCTTGGCGGCGATCAGCGCATCGGATCCGGTATCGGTGGTCTTCATCGTCACAGCCTTTTCATCCCCCGCGCCCGCGCCGGTTTCGAGTTCATTGGTCACATCACCCGGCACGTTTTCGCTCGCCTTGAAGTCCATCTGTCAGCCCCACTTGTCCCCCGAATCATCGCTATGGCACAAGCGGCCATGTTCTGATTTTGTTCTATACCGGCGGGTCCACAGACTTGCCAACAGTTCGCCCGCGTTCGGACGTGCTGGCAGGTCGGTCGATCCCGTTCTGAGCGCGCGGCGGGCCCGTGTTCCTCAGCGACTCCTTTCCCGTTCACTCCGCTGGGGAGCGGCGGGGAAGTCACCATGGGTTGGGGGTCCGATTTGCGCCGAACCACTAGATGATGAATCAGCCGCGGACTCCCGTCAACGGGCGATTAAGCACCTAGTTACCATGACGGGGGTGTTTCAGACCCGTGTCAAACCCGCGACGCATGGACCAAGCTTGAGTCGCGAGGCCCGCAAGCCCCAAATTGAATCTGTGAAGAAAAATATGGTGATTGAATCATTCGAATCCAGCCGTGAATCTTTTGCACGGGGCGTGGTTCGATTGTTGCGCGGGAGGGGTCGGAAAACGTGAGCGAGGGCACCCGGCAAAGCCACGCATCACCTCCCAATCGCGAACACCACCTTACCGCGCATGGCGCATGGCAAAGGCGGGATAGCTGTCCGTATCGCCCCGGCGAATCTGCGCCTCCAGCAGCGCAACCGCCGTGTCCACATCGGCATTGGTGCCCCCCGCCGCCTGCGCCAGTTTCAGGCCGTGATAGAAAGTCGCGGGATACTCGGTGGTGTATTCGTAGACGCGCGGATCGTTCACCGGCTTGTCGAAGCTGTGCCATGGTTGCCGGGCAATATCGGCAGGCAGGCCAAGCACCTGCGCCATTTGCCGCCAGTCGCTGAACCAGCGCCCTTCCAACCGCGCCGGCAGATTGAGGAAGCAGAACGGCCCGCTCGCCAGAAAGCGCCGCGCCTGAAACCGCTCTGCAAAGGCGATCTGCAATTGCGACCAGCGCGGATCGCCATGCAAGCGCCGTCCCCAGTCGAGCGTGTAGGCAATGTAATTGACGATCGATCCGGTATAGACGCCCGGTCGCTGCCCCGTCCGGATCGATGGCCAGAAGGTCGGATTGGGTTGGCTATCATAGGCATCGCCTTCCCAGAACATCCCCAATTGCCCCATCCCCGGCACGGCGAGTGCCCTGACCGCGCGGTCGAGATTGGCCGACAGGATCGCATCGAACCGTTCTGCCGCTGGCAACCAGTCGAGCCCCGGCATGGCGCGGAGCAAGGCATAGGCCAGCAGCAGATCACGCATCGACCACGCCCAGTCGCGGCCCTGCCCCTGATCGATCAGCTTGCCGCTCGCCCCGCGATAATCGGGGGTCACGGTATTCAGCACGGTACAGGCGGAGAACACCTGCTCCTCGACGAAAAACGGATGCAGTTCCGAGAGCAAGGCCGGGATGAACGACGGGCACGGACGGTGCGCATTGTCGATGTCCCATTCGAACTGCATGCCCGGGCTTACGCCGATGACCCGCTCTTCGGGATAGTTCTGATAATATTGCTGCACTTTCAGCGGGGTATTGGGCGTGTCGAGCAGCAGCGGCGAGCCATCCGCCCCGCGCACATGCCACGGGATTGATGCCGCGGTCAGCCCGTAATTCATGGTGATGCGCCGCATCTCTGCACTGCGTTCGATGAGGTAGCGCGCCTGCCGGTGGACAATCGGCCCCACCTCATCGCGCAATCCCGTGGTCCCCATCGCCGGGGTGAGCCCGCCTTTGCCCAGCGGCGTGTAGTCCGGGACCGGATCCAGATAGGACCATTGCGAGGGTGCCTGCAGCCTTGGCCCGATGCCCCACGGCAACAGCAGGCCGGAGGCTTGCCAGCGGTTCAACTCGCGGTCGGACACAGGCCAGGCGCGCGATGCGACGACCCAGCGCTGGAAATCGCCATGGCCGTAGAGCGTGAAGCTGTAGCCGAGCACGCTCGCCCGATAGCTGACCGCAGGGGTCTCCGCCGCCAGATTGGTCCAGCGTTGGCGCTCCACCACCACCACATCGAACGGCTTGCCATCCACCGGGGATGCCGCCTGCAGATACCAGATCAGCGCCCAGGGGCCCTTGCGCAGGAACACCCGCACCGTGTGCTGCCCCGCGCTGTGCCACACAGCAGCGGGATCATCGGCCGTGAAGACCGTATCGCCAAGGCGCACCGGCGGCGCAGCCGCCGCCATGGCGGGATCACGCGGGATTGCGCCACCGCGGGTGCGCTCTTGCGCGCGCAATGGCGCGGGCACGGGGCCGGTCGACAATAGGCCGGGGGCAAGCATTGCTGCCCCGCCACTGGCCAACATCAATCGGCGAGACATCATGTCGTGGTTCCCCTGCCAGGCGTCTGGCTCCGTTCCGAGGCGGCAAGCTATCTCACTGCTCGTCGCCTTGCTACCGAAGCGGGCGATGTGACCCAGTAACGAACAAGGCTCGCCATGTTCATTACTGCCAGATTGATGTCAGACGCCTTGCCACAGGCGGCGCTTGCGCGAGCGGCAGTCTTTAGCTGAGCCGGACGTCCAACGGCATCTGTGTGAATGGCCGGGTCTGGGCCGACAGCCGTCACTGCTCAGGTCGGGCCCTGAATGGCGGCTTTGCGTGCCTTATGGAAAATTCCTGCCGATCGGCTACCGACCCC
>PNKW01000036.1 GCA_013822695.1 Erythrobacter sp.
ATAGCCCATGGCGGCACATTCCCGGGACGCAGCACCCGGATTTCGGGGAAGATAACGATGCTCGGCACTAACAGCGCAAGCGAAGCAGTTGCAGGCAGCAAAGTGGCCAGCGCCCGCGCGCCGTGGAAGACCCCGCGGGTGATCGTCTCCGATCTCGGCGATGCCCGGGCCCAGACGATCATTCCGGGAGGCGACGGCAGCGTGTCGAGCTATCCCTACGGGTCCTGATTCGGTCCATTCCCGCAGGAAAACCAGTTCACGAATCGTGCGATGAGCAGGCCGTTGGCAACACCATAGGTGACCATCGGATCGCGCCAGCCAAGCGGGCCTGAGCCCGCCTCCCTGATGGCCGATCTCAGCCTTTCGATCGACACGTAATCTTCGGCCGGGCTGCCCGGCCCTGCCTCGTCGACCAACCTGAGCGCGGCGGGCAGGCTCTGGGCGAACATCGCCTCCTGACCGGGGCGCTCCGGCGTGTTGCCCGGCTGGCGGGCGACCAGGCTCGGCGGTAGGCAATCCGCCAAGGCGGTGCGCGCCAGCCAGCGTTCGCGGCCATCGCGGAATTGCAGATGCTCCGGGATCGCCAGCGCCAGCGCAACGATGCGGACGTCGTGGAACGGCCGGGTGAAGTCGAGCCCCTGCGCCGCTGCAATAGTAGCAGGCGTCGGAGGCCCGAGCATCATCATGCGCTGCATGTGCAGCCAGCGCGCCTGCCAGCGCTGCCAGGCGACGCGCGGATGCCGCAGACGGCCAGGATCGACCGTGCCGCCGGTGACATGCCGCAGGGCGAAATCGTCGCGCGCAAAGCGCCGTTGCCACAGCGGCACGCTGGCGTCGCGCCAATCGAAGATCGCCTTCATCAGCCTTTGCGGCACCAGCGGGCGCAGCACATCGCCATAGAGGATCGCCGCAAGGCTGCGGCGGGTGAAGGCGCGCCGCGCCCTGAGCTCGCGCCAGAAGCGCCGCACGTGCCCGCGCCGCAGGATGCGTCCCAGCATCCCGGCATCGAGCATGTTGACCGTGTAATCGCCCCCGTGCCCGTCCATCGCCAGCCGCGCGCCTTCACGCCGCCCCAGCGCAAAGCCGGCGGCGCGGACATAATTGAAGGTGACGCACTCGCCCGTGCGCGCAAAGCTCTCCTCCAGCCGGGTGAGCAGCGAATCCTCCCCGCGCGCGACCGTATGGAGCGCAAACCCCTCCCGCCCCGCAAAGGCCTCGGCCAGCTTGCGCGAATCGCCCTGCGGGCTCACCTCGCCCTCGTTGAGGACCGAGGTCACCGCCACCACCGCCTGCCCGCGCGCCGCCATGATCGGCGCGGCAATCGCGGCAATGGTGCCGCTGTCGAAGCCGCCGGAGAACATCAGGCAGGGCGGCTTCTCGAGCCGCCGCACCCGGCAGGCGATCGCCTCGGTCACCACCGCGCGATAGGTTTCGCGGTAGTAGGCATCGTCCTTGCCGAGATGCTCGGGCGCGGCCTGCGGCTCCCAGAAGCGCCGCTCCCCGCCGCCGCCTGCATCGTCAAACCAGCGCACCACGCCGCCCGGCAGATAGCTGACGCCCTCATAGAGCGTGACATCGGGATCGGGATCGACCGGAAGCAGCAGCCGCCGCGCGACGCCCGCCTCGCTGAGCAGGCGCGGCACATCGGGCAGCGCGAAGAGCGCGTTCACCTCGCTGGCAAAGGCGACGATCCCCTCGCCCGCATGGAGGTAGACCCCGCGCTGCCCCATGCCGTCGCGCGCGAGATAGAGCCGCCCTGCCCGGTGATCACGCACCGCGATGGTGAAATCGCCGAGCAGCTTTTCGAGGCAGGCATCGCCCCATTGCCGCCATGCCGCCAGCAGCACATCGCTGTCGGCCATCTGCGCCAGCGCCTCATCGGCAATGCCAAGCTCCCCGGCCAGCGCCTCGCGGTTGTCGAGCCGGAGGTCGGCGACCAGCGTCACGCCTGCGGCCGGATCGTGCAGCGGCTGCGCTTCAAGCCGGTCCTCGCGGGTGACCCGCATCCGGCAGTGCCCGAGCCCGGCATTGTCGAGCGCCAGCACCCGCGACCCGTCCGGGCCGCGGTGGGCGAGGACGCGCGCCATGGCCTGCAGTGCGCGCTCCTCCACTGCCCCGCCGTCGCGGCGCAGCACGCCGAAAATCGCGCTCATCCCGAAGCCGTCCTGCCGCCTGCGGCCACGGCCTTACCCCTCCTGCGCGGGCGTGCGGGTGATGGCCTGGTGCGATTCGAGTTCATCGAGAAATGCGGCGACTTCGGCGCGGCACTGTGCCTCCTCGACCTCGAACTCCGTGAGGAGCCGCGCGCAGACCGAATCGGCATCGCGCTCCTCGTCGAGCAGGTCCCAGATCCGCGCGCCGACCGCGTCGAGCCCGATATAGCTGCCGAGCGCGGCGTTCATCATCATCAGCTCGTCACCGGCGCGCGCGCACAGCCAATCGGTCGATTTGCTAATCATCATCGGGCCTTGCTCCTGTTTTCGCGGTGCAATCAACTAGGGAAAGACCGCCCTGCGTCAATCGCCGATGCGCGTCGCCAGCTTGCGCAGCCGGGCAACGGCGGGGGCGAGATGCTGCTCGCTCGCGGCGATCACTGCGGCAGAGGCGCGCTCGCGGGGCGGGCGCTCGTTCGGATCGAATGGCTGGCGGGGCTGCTTGGCATCGCGCCGCAGCGCATCGGCGATGCATTGCCTGTCAGCAGCGTCGGGCACGATCCCGAAATGCGGCAGTATGCGGGTGAGGAAAGCCTCGGACAGTTCGGCATAGTCGATCAGCAGGCCGCCCCCGATCCCGGCATGATCGGCCGCGCTGTGGCAGGTCGCGGCGAGCACCCGCGCGGCGAAATCGAGCCCGGGCAGCGCCGCCGGGTCCGTGATCCCCACCAGCGCCGCGTGCGGCCCCGGCAAGGTCTGCCCGCCGGGCATCCGCTCGTGCGACATCAGCACCTCTACCGGGTCGCGATAGAGGAAGATCCACGGCGCCTCGGGGAAGGCGGCGCGCAGCAGCGGGAGGGCACCGGCATGCCAGCAATCGGTCTTGAGAAAGCGGCGGCGCAGCGGCGTGCCGCGTTCGCTCGCCAGCGCGGCCGCCATGCTGCGCAGCAGCGTGATGCGCGTGGTGAGCGGGATATCGGTGCGCACGGTGCAGAATTGCAGCATTTCGTCGAAGGGCGCGGGCTCGGACAGGACCAGGTGCCCGGGCATGGCGCAAAGCGCCTGCGCCACCAGCGTCGATCCGCAGCGCGACATGTGGAACACCAGCCCGTCCAGCACCCGCCCGCCCGCCTCGTCGGGAATGGCAAGGCGATCGAGCGGCGTGGTCCACGCCAGCAGGCACGAGACGGGATGCTGCCGCGCCTTGCGCAAGTGATATTCGAAGAACGGATCGTCGAGCGGGGCGGCGGCGAAGTGCGCCCATTCGACCACCGCCTGCGCACCGTCGCTCCCGAGCCCTGCCGGCAGCCACTGTGGCGAGGGCGGCGCATCGCCCGTCACCGCCCGCGGCGCAAAGCGGTCGAGGCCCAGCGGATCGGGCCGCAAGGCCTGCGCCAGCGCCTCGCGCGTGACATCCATGCCGCCCTCCGCCGCAAGCGCGCCCAAGGCGGCCAAAGCGTCCTCGCGCGGGAGAGCCGCGATCCGGTCAAGCAGCGCGCCATCGCCGAGCAGCATGCGGCGCAGCAGTGCGAGGGGGCCCGGGTCGGGAATCGGCGGTTGATAGGGCGGGACGCCTGATCCATGATCCATGGGCGGCGCCTAGCCTCGCCCCGCGCCGGAGGACAACGCAAGGCCATGCACGCAGACCCTCCCGCCCCGCTCGCCGCACTGCCCGACCGATTGCGCCTGCCGCTCGCCTTCGATCCGGCGCGCATGGCGGCCGAAGTCGAGCAGATCGCCGCGGCGGACTGGACCCCGCACTTCGTCCGCGACAATTACGAGGGTGGGTGGAGCATCCTGCCGCTGCGCTGCACGGCGGGCGCGACGCATCCGGTCATGATGGCCGTTTCCGACCCCTCGGCAACGGTCTTCGAGGATACCCCGTGGCTCGCCCGCGCGCCCTACTTGCGCGCGGTGCTCGGCGCCTTTGCCTGCCCGCTGCAGTCGGTGCGGCTGATGAAGCTCGATCCGGGCTCGCGGATCAAGCCGCATGCCGACCACGATCTCGACGCCGCGCTCGGCCAGGCGCGGCTGCATGTGCCGGTCACCGCGAACCCCGATGTCGACTTCCGGCTGAACGGCACGCGGGTGGAGATGCAGGCGGGGGAATGCTGGTATCTGCGCCTGTCGGACACCCATGCGATCGACAACCGGGGCTCTACGTCGCGGGTGCATCTGGTGGTCGACTGCACAGTCGATGCCTGGCTCGCCGCGCTGCTGACAGAGGCCGCTCATGCGGTGAAACACCCGACTTCGACCATGCCGGGCGGGAGCGGATAGCCGGTCACGCCGACGCCTGCCGCGGTCAGCCAGGCATGGGTCTCGGCCCGCCCCTGCTGGCCGCGCTCGGCCCCCATGTGGAGCACCGGCGCGAGGCCATGGGCGCGGCACAGGGCGCGGGCCGCAAGCGCGCGGGCGAGGCAGGCGCATTCGAACGGCAACCGCCGCGCCGCCGCATCCACCGCCCAGCGGATGTCGCGCGCACGCGCGGGGTCACCTGCCTGATCAGGGCAGGGCGGAGGCGCCATCGGGCCGAGCCGGGCGGCGATGCGCGCAAAGGGTCGCAGCCGGACCTCGGCCGAGGCGGCGCACAGCACAGCAAAGGCCCGCAACAGCAGGGCGCGCCGCGCCGGGCCGAGCGCGCGCCAGCGGGCCAGCGCGCTCATCCCTTGCCCTCCGGCAGATATCCGAAGCGGGCCATCATCGCCGCGTGATCGCGCTCGATCCGCAAGCGCAGATCCTCGCTCAGTTCCTCGCGCCAGCCCCCGCTGCGCCCGCTGCGGAAGAAGCGCCCCGTGCCCAGCTTTACCGGCGCTTCGTGAAAGCCGCTCTCCGCTTCCTGCGCCTGCACCCGCTCGAAGGCGGACCACTGCGCCGCCCGCTCCAGCCGCGCAGGCTCGACCGCGATGCCGAGAGCCGCCAGCAACGCCCCGAGCGCATCCGCCGCACCCGCCTGCAAATCCTCGTAGCGCAGCACATGCACCGGCACCTCGGTCTGCTCGATCCAGCTGCGATAGTACCCGCTCCAGCCGAGCAGGCTTTGGCGCAACTGGTGGGGCTGGCGGTCGCTGCGTCCGGCAAAGGCGCTTTCGGGATCGGCCATCATCGCCGCCGCCTCCTCGAGCGTCTGGCCATTGTGGTTGGCGAGCGAGGCGACCACGTCGCGCGGATCGCGCACGATCAGCACCGCGGCGTGCGCGATCGTGCCGCCGCCCAGCAAAGGCTCGCCCGCGGCGGTGCTTGTCCAGGCGTCATGGCTCTTGATCCACTGGAACGCGCCGAGCGGATCGTCTCCGCCTTCTCCCGTCGTGGCCCGCAGCCCGCCGCGCGCGGCGAGATGGCGGTAAAGCGCCGGGCGCATCGCGTCGCATTCCTCGTGGGTGAGCAGGCCCGATGCGATCAGGCAGACATCGTCGAAACGCCGCCGGCTGCTCGCGATCCCGTCACCCGTGCCGATGGAGTTGATGCTGCGCGCTTCCTGCGCGCCAAGATTGGCCAGCAGCAGGCGCGCCCAAGTGTTGCCGCATTTGGGGAAGGAGGCCAGCCAGACGATCGGCTTCAAGCCACGCGCTCCGCAAGGCCGGTGTCCTGCCAGTGCCGGACGAGCGCATCGATCACCTCGTCCATCACCGCAAAGTTCATCGGGCGCACCAGCCGGAACACCCCGCCCGAACGTTGCGCGGCGGCGGCGGCCTGAAGGTAGAGCCCGGCTTGTCCGAGCCGCTCGACCATCGCCGGGCGATAGGCGTTGGCCCGAACCGCGATTGCGGCGTCGGCGAGATTGAACGGGGTGATCGTAACACGGTCGCCCTTCACCAGATCGGGCGCCCGCGCCTCGGCGAGGATATAGATGCCCGCCAGCGGCAGCGCCGCGCCGCTATCGGCGGCGCTGGTCGCGTGGGGCGCAACGAAGAACTTGCGCAGCGCGCTGCGCACCGGAGCCCCGCTCCGCTCGGCAAGGTCGAGCTTGGTGATCGCCTGCTCCCACAGCTTGTGCGCGCGGCCATCGGGATGGACGAGCACCTCTCCCCCACTGAGGCCCGAGAGCACGCATTGGTCATCGGCAACATGGCCGAAGCCCCGCGCCGCCATTGCCGCCGCCAGCGTCGATTTGCCCGCGCCCGAGGGGCCGCAGAACAAGACCGCCCTGCCCCCAACCTCGACCGCGCTGCCATGCATGATGCAGCGCCCGTGCTGGTGCATCAGCAGGCCGAAGCCGCTGCCACTGATGAAGATGAGGGCATCCTCGGGCCGGGTCTCCCCCTCGCACTGCCAGGTGATCGCGGTGCCGGCATCGAGCGTCATGCGCACGATCCCGGGAATGCGCAGCAGGAAGCGGTCGCCGGCCATCTGCCAGTTGGGCCCTGAGGTGTCGCAGGCAGCGAGCGCCAACGGCACCTCGCCCTGACGGATACGCACATCGGGGGCGGCATCGGCGGCCGCGGCGGTCTCGATCAGACCGGGCATGGCGAGGTCGCTTGTCACCCGCAGCCCCGACATGACGTAGTGGAACATCGCCTACCCCCGAGCGGCCTTGCGCCTCTCTCGCTAGCCCCGCGCGGCGAACACGTCCAGCGGCCAGAGCGCAATTTGCGTGTCTTTCCGGCAAACTACGCGGGTGACGGTGCGCGGTCTCCCTCATCATTCGCCCCTCCCCGCTTGACCGCACGGGGCTTGTCGCGGCAAGCGGGTCAACCTTGCTTCTTGCGGCCAAACGGGGACTGACGATGCGTGACCTAATCCGGGGCTGGGGCCTCTTGCTCCTGGCGATGCTTGCCTTCGCCCCGCCGGCCGCCGCGCAGTCCTTTGCCGAAGGGCAATTCGATCCCGCGATCCCGACGCTGACCGCCACCGTCGGCCATGCGCCGGGCGCGCGGATCACCTCGCCCGATCAGGCCTATGCCTACCTGAAGGCACTCGCCGAAGCCGCGCCCGATCGCACGCGGCTCGTCCAATATGCGGTGAGCTGGGAAGGCCGCCCGCTCTATTATCTGGTGCTTTCGGCCCCCGCCAACATGGCCAGGATCGACGCGATTCGCGCCGACATGGCGACAATCGCTGCAGGACGACCCGGCAACGGCATGGCGATGCCCGTGACATGGCTCGCCTATGGCGTCCACGGCAACGAGATCTCCTCGACCGATGCGGCGCTGATGACTGCCTATCACCTGCTCGCCGCGACTGACGATGCGCGTGCCGCCAAGATCATGGCCGGCACCATCGTGGTTATCGACCCGATGCAGAACCCCGACGGGCGCGCGCGCTTCGTGAACAACTTCCTCGCCGCCACGGGGATCGCCCCCGATGCCGACCGGCAGGCGGCCGAGCATGACGAGCCGTGGCCGAGCGGGCGGGTGAACCACTACATGTTCGATCTCAATCGCGACTGGTTCACCCTCTCGCAGCCCGAAACGCGCGGCAAGGTCAGCGCGATCCGCCAGTGGAACCCGGTCGTGGTGGTGGACCTTCACGAAATGGGCGGGGACGAGACCTACTTCTTCTCGCCCGCCGCCCAGCCCTTCAGCCCCAACCTCACCGCTGCGCAGATCCGCGCCTACGAGCTGATTGGCCGCTACAACGCCGCCGCCTTCGACGCGCGCGGCGAGCCCTATTTCACGCGCGAGGTCTATGACCTGTTCTACCCCGGCTATGGCGACACCTGGAACGCGCATCAGGGCGCGATCGGGAGCACTTACGAACAGGGCTCGGCCCGGGGCCTGGTCTTCAAGCGCCGCGACGGGACCGAGCTGACCTATGCCGACGGGATCGCCAACCACTTCTCGGCGAGCCTCGCCACGGCGAGCGCGGTGGCGGACAATGCGGGCAAATTCCTCTCGGACTTCGCCGCCTACCGCGCAGGCAATGCGAGCGGCGCGGCGGGCAAGGGCACCTATGTGATCGACCTTGCCAAGCGCCGCTGGAATGCCGAGCGGCTCGGGCGGCGTCTGGCCGCGCAGGGCATCACCGTGCTGCGGCGCGATGGCAGCGCGAGCGTTTGCGGCAAGTCCTATCCGGCAGGCTACCTCGCCGTGCCGCAGGCCCAGCCCGCCGCGCGGCTGATCCGCAGCCTGCTCGACCGCGACACGCCGCTGCCGCCCGATTTCCTCGCCGAGCAGGAGCGCCGCCGTTCGGTCGATCTGCCGCATGAACTCTACGACGTGACCGCATGGGCGGTGGGGCCGATGGCGGGGGTCGATGTGGCGCTGTGCAATACCGTCGTCAGCGGCGATGCCCTCAGCCCCGACGCGCCGATTGCGCCCCAGGCGGACGGCAGCGGGGCCTTCGCCATCGCGGTGCCGTGGACCGACAGCGGGCAGGCGCGCCTCGTCACGCTCGCCCTGCGCGAGGGGCTGGAGGGCCGCGTCACCGACAAGGCCTTCGCCGCAGGCGGCCGCGCGTTCCCGCGCGGAACCGTGGTCTTCCCCGCAGGCAGCAACGCGCCTGAAAGAATGGCGCGCCTCACCGCGCTGGCGGGCGAGATTGGCGCGCAGACCGTGGCGCTCGAAAGCGGGTGGGTCGATTCTGGCCCGAACCTCGGCAGCGAGCATTTCGTGCGCCTCACCCTGCCGCGCGTTGCGGTGGCGTGGGATGACGGGATCTCGCAGCTTTCGGCAGGCGCGCTGCGCTATGTGCTCGAACAGCGCATCGGGCTGCCTGTGACCCCGATCCGCACCGCGCGCCTCGCCCGCGCCGACCTGTCCGATTACGATGTGGTGCTCGTGCCCGAGGGCGATCCCTCCGCCCAGCTCGGCGATAGCGGGCAGCGGGCCTTGCGCGCCTTCGTCCAGCGCGGCGGGGTGCTGGTGGCAATCGGCGATAGCCTTGAGACCTTCAGCTCCGGTGACAACCCGCTCCTCGCGGTCAAGCGCGAGGCGGCGCTCGGCCGCGATCCGGGCGAGGCCGGGGACGCAAAGGGCGATCTCGCCGAAGCCGTCGCGATCACAAATGACGGCGAATACCGCGAGGCGATCAAGGATCCCGCCGCGCTCCCCGACACGTTGCCCGGCGCGCTGCTCAACGTCGTGAGCGAGCCCGACCACTTCCTCTCGGCGGGATACGACGACGGCGCGGTGGTGCTGGCGACGGGGACGCAGATCTTCACGCCGCTGGGGCGCGACAAGGGCATCAACGCGGTCCGCTTCGCTGCGCCGGCGGGCCTGATCGCCAGTGGCTATGTGTGGGACGAGAACCGGCGGCAGATGGCCTACAAGCCCTACCTGATGGCGCAGTCGACCGGGCGCGGGCTGGTGATCGGCTTTGCCCACGACCCTTCGACCCGCGGCTTTCTCGAAGGGCTCGACCTGATGATCGCCAATGCGGTGCTGGTCGCGCCCTCGCGGGTGCGCTGAGCCGCGCGCGAGAGTGTCCTAGCGGATTGACACGAAATGTGTCATGCTGACGGGCATGACGCTGTTCCATGCGCTTGTCGTGCTCCATGTCGTCACCGGCGCGGTGGGGCTGACGGCGTTCTGGGGGCCGATTGTCACGAAGAAGGGCGCAAGGCTCCACCGCAAGTGGGGCCGCGCGGCGTGCTACGGCTTCCTCGGCGCGGGCGCGCTGGCCATAGCAATGGCCTTGCTGTCGCTCTACGGGCCCGAATACCGCCACCCTGAAGTCACCGACCGCGCGCTCTATGAAGGGCTGTTCGGGTGGATGATGCTCTACCTCGGCACGCTCACCATCGGCTTTGTCGACTACGGCCTTGCCGTGGTGAAGCACAGCCGCGACCGCCGCGCGCTCAGAGCAGTGCGCTATCAGGCGGTGATCGCGGCGGTGATCGCGAGCGGCGCGTGGTGCGGGATCTATGGCTGGCAGGTCAGGCACCCGCTCATGGTGCTGGTTGCCGTCATCGGCATTGTCTCGATGCTGATCCAGCAGCTCTACATCTGGCGCCCGGCCGAGCCGCTCCGCACCACCTATATCGGCGAGCATTTCCGCGCGCTGATCGGCATGGGGATTTCGGCCTACACCGCCTTCCTCTCGGTCGGGCTGATCCGCCTGGTGCCCGAGGAGGTGTTCAACCCGGCCATCTGGGCCGGGCCGAGCGTGATCGGGGTGAGCCTGATCCTGTATTTCACCGTGAAGGGGAAGAAGACCGCCGCGCCCCGGACTTCGGCCAAGCCGTCAGGCGCGCGCCCACATCCGCAATAGATTGGCGATGGTCTTGTCGAGCGTCAGCAGCTCGGCCGACTGGCCGGGCAGCTGCGCCCGCAGGCTCGCGCGCAGGTTTTCCAGATCGAACAGCAGCTCGCGCTGGCCTGCGTCGGCGACCGCGCTCTCGATCCACCCGACGCACACGATCCGCGTGCCCCGGGTCACGGGCCGCACCTCGTGGATCGAGCCCGAGGGGTAGAGCACCAGATGCCCCGCCTCGCCCTTGACCGACTGGGTCATGCCCGCCGCATGGATCACCAACTCGCCGCCGTCATAGTCCTCGGGCGGCGTAAGAAAGAGCGTGAAGGACAGGTCGGTGCGCACGCGCCGCTCGCCCTTGCCCATCAGCGCGTTGTCGACATGCGCGCCATAACCCCCGCCCTCGCCCGTGCGGCTGACCAGCAGGTGCGACAGGCGGCGCGGCTGTGCGGCGGCGCGGATCACCGGATTGTCCCAGAGGATACGCGCGATCTCGTCCTGAAGGCTGCGGCCTGCGGTGGAGTCCATCGCCGCCTGCTCGTTGCGCTTGACCTCGCGCGCGACGGACCCTGCAGTCTCGCGCCCGTCGCGCCATTCCAGCAGGGTTATGCGCTCATGAATGGCGGCAAGGCGATCGGCTTCGGGTATGGCGTGGACGGCAAGGATCATGCCGCCGTTTCTAGCGGCGCAGCAAGCCTTCCGCCAGCAATCGGTTGACGCCCGCCGCAACCTCGTCCGGCCCCAGGGCCGACGTGCTGCCCCACACCACATAGCGCAGCCCGACGAAGACGTTCATCCCCATCATCGCCCACGCCTCGAGCTCGCCCAGCCCGTCGCGGAACTCGCCCGCCGCCGCGCCTGCGCGCAGGCGCTCGGCGATGCGCGCGGCGATGGTCTCGTAATGCTCGCGGTAGCTCGCCGGATCGACGAATTCGGCCTCGTCGATGATGCGGTAGATTTCCTTGTGCTCGGCGGCGAAGCGCAGGAACGCCGCCAGCGCCGCGCGTTCGATCTCGAGCGCGCCCATGCCCTCGTGCAGCGCCGAGCGCGCAGAGGTGCGCACCTTCTCGCTCATATCGGCGACCAGCGCGCGGAACAGCGCGTCCTTGCTGTCGAAATAGGTGTAGAAGCTGCCCAGCGCCATCCCGGCCCGGCGCGTGATCGAGCTTACCGAAGCCTCGTGAAAGCCCTTCTCGCCGAACTCCTCGGCCGCCGCATCGAGCAGCTTGCGCAGCGTCCGCCGCCCGCGCTCGGTGCGCGGCGTCTTAGCGTCGACCGACGCATCCTCGGCGAGCGTCGCCGCAGCTTCCCGAGTGTTGCCCATCTGCCTCTCCCTCGGCGCTTTCGGTAGGCTGCGCAAGAGGCGCGCACAAGTCTAAACTTGAAAGGTGGTTCAACTTTCAATACGAGTGTCTCCATAAGAGGGCCTGGAGAGGAAACCACATCATGAAGACCATGCTTTGCACCCGTGCGCTGCTGCTGGCCGGCGCCGCCGGACTTGCCACCTATGCCGCGCCCGCCATGGCGCAGGACACCGCGGCCGATGTCGCCGCCGAAGTGATCGACGAAGCCGCAGCCGCCGAGGAAGAAGGCACGATCTACGTCACCGCCCGCCGCCGCGAGGAAAGGCTGATCGACGTGCCGCTCTCGGTCACCGCAATCTCGGGCGAGACGCTCGCCAAGCAGGGCGTGCAGGATATCATCGCGGTCGCCCAGCAGGTGCCCAACATCACGCTCGAGGTGAGCCGCGGCACCAACACCACGCTCACCGCCTTCATCCGCGGCGTCGGCCAGCAGGATCCGGTCGCCGGCTTCGAGGCGGGCGTGGGCCTCTATGTCGACGACGTCTACCTTAACCGCCCGCAGGCCGCGGTGCTCGACGTCTATGACGTGGAGCGCATCGAAGTGCTGCGCGGGCCGCAAGGCACGCTCTACGGGCGCAACACCATCGGCGGCGCGATCAAATATGTCACCGCCCCGCTGCCCGATGACCTCAGCCTCAAGGTCCGCGCCACCTATGGCTCCTACGATCAGGCCGACCTGATCGTCACCGCCTCCACGCCCATCGGCGACAGCCTCAAGATCGGCGCGAGCGGCGCGCGGCTGTCGCGCGGGGGCTTCGGCGACAACCTGACGCTGGGCACCGAGAACTACAACAAGGACGTGTGGGCCGCACGCGGGACGATCGAATTCGAGAGCGGCCCCGTCACCGCGCGGCTCTCGGGCGACTATGTCAAGGACAACTCCGAAGCCCGCCAGGGCCACCGCTTCATCCCCGGCCTGCTCAGCGGCGCGCCGGTGCTGGACGACGTGTTCGACACCCGCGCCGGGCTCGACATCGTCGAGCAGGAGGTCGAGGCCTATGGCGGTGCGCTCAACATCGCGGTCGAATTGTCGGACACCATCACGCTCAAATCGATCACCGGCTACCGCGAGGATTCGTCCACGACCCCGATCGATTTCGACAGCCTCGCGGCCGTCGATCTCGACGTGCCGGCAATCTACGACAACGAGCAGTTCAGCCAGGAACTCCAGCTGCTTTATGAAGGCGACAAGCTGTCGGGCGTGCTCGGCTTCTACTACCTCGATGCCAGCGCCTTCACCGCCTTCGACGTGGCGCTGTTCACCACGCTGAACGGCCTCACCGCGCAGACGCTGGGCGATGTCGATACCGAGACCTGGTCGGTGTTCGGCGACTTCACCTATGACCTCACCGACACGCTCAGCGTCTCGGTCGGCGGGCGCTACACCAACGACAAGCGCACCAGCCTGGTGCTGCGGCGCACCTTCCTCGGCGGGTTCTCGGACCTGTTCGGCGGCACCGGCGCGGTCATCGCCACCACGAGCAACTTCACCGGCAGCGCCACCTTCGAGGATTTCAACCCGCGCGGCTCGATCAGCTGGCAGCCGACGCCCGATCACAATATCTACTTCACCTATTCGCAGGGCTTCAAGGGCGGCGGGTTCGACCCGCGCGGCCAGACCAGCGCGTGCCGCAACCCCACCGGCGGCGCGTGCAATGCGGACGAGGTGTTCGATTTCCTCGCCTTCGACCCCGAGACGGTCGACAGCTACGAGCTGGGCTGGAAGGCCTCGCTGCTCGACAACCGGCTCAACATCAGCATCGCGGGCTTCCTCGGCCAGTACAAGGACGTGCAGATCCCCGGCTCGGTCGGCTTCGATGCCAATGGCGACGGGGTGAACGAGAGCTTCATCGGAATCACCTCCAACGCCGCCGATGCCGACGTCAACGGGATCGAATTCGAAGGCAACGCGCTGGTCGGCAAGGACTTCGCGGGCGAAGGCAGCCGTTTCTCGGTCAATTGGTCGCTCGGGATCATCGACGCCAAGTTCAACACCTTCATCGATGCTTTCGGCAATGACGTGGCGGATCAACGGGTGTTCCAGAACACCCCCGACGTGACCGCGCACATGGGCTTCGACCTCGGCCTGCCGCTGGCGGGCGGCATCGTCGATGTCATCGGCCAGGCCGCGCTGCGCTCCGACGCCAGCCAGTTCGAAGTGCCCAACCCCTTCCTCGACCAGGACGGCTTCGTGCTGGTCGATGCGAGCATCGTCTATACCTCTGACGACGGGCGCTATTCGCTCGGAGTCCACGGCAAGAACCTGTTCGACAAGGAATATATCGTCGCAGGCTACAACTTCGTCGCGGGCGGTGTGGGCGGCGCGCCGTTCATCCCGACCCTCGGGCGCGAAGGCACGCTGACCGGCTTCTTCGGCGATCCGCGCCGGGTGTACGTGACCGCGCAGGTCAATTTCTGAAGCTCTCCCGCCAAGGGGCGGCGGCCTCTTGAACAACCACCGCCGCCCCTTGCTCCCTGCCGACTACCCGCACCTCCGGCGAAGCCGGAATCCTTTTCACGCGGAGACGCGGAGACGCAGAGAGCCTGCACCTATATGCGAGGCCGCAGAAGATCTCCGCGTCTCCGCGTGAAAAAAACTTTACCACCGGCCTTCGGCATTCCTGCTCCCTCTTTCCATGGGAAGCCCGAGCGGGCATAGGCGCGCTCCATGCACGACATTCGCTTTATCCGGGAAAATCGGGACGCTTTCGACGCTGGCCTTGCGCGGCGGGGACTTCCCCCGCAGGCGGAAGAACTGATCGCCCTCGACGAAGCCCGCCGCGCGGCGGTGACCGAAGTGCAGGTCGCGCAGAGCCGCCGCAACGAGGCCAGCAAGCTGATCGGCGCGGCGATGGCCAAGGGCGACCGCGAGGGTGCCGAGGCGATCAAGGCCGAGGTCGCGGCGCTCAAGGACGCGATGCCCGCGATGGAAGCGCGCGCTGACGAGCTTGCGACCAAACTCAAAGAGTCGCTCGAGATCATCCCCAACCTGCCTGCCGCCGATGTGCCCGATGGCGCAGGCGAGGAGGAGAATGTCGAAGTCAGCCGATGGGGCACTCTCCGTGAGTTCGACTTCACCCCCAAGGAACACGCCGACATCGCCCCCGCGCTCGGCATGGATTTCGAGACCGGCGCAAGGCTCTCGGGCGCGCGCTTCACCTTTCTGCGGGGCGGCATGGCAAGGCTGCATCGCGCGCTCGGACAGTTTATGCTCGACGTGCAGACCGGCGAGCATGGTTACACCGAATGCAATCCGCCGGTGCTTGTCAAGGACGAGGCGATGTACGGCACCGACAAGTTGCCGAAGTTTACAGAGGACTCTTTCTCCGCACTGAACGAATTCTCGCGTCTTACAATCCAGCAAGGCACAGTTGCGCTAGTGCGAAAGCAGATCGTCGACGTTTTCGCAAAAATTGAAGAGCTTGATCGAGATTTCCAAGGTTTGGAATCTCACGTTAGTCGGAACGATGAAACACATCCGCGCATCATTAAGATTATTCAATCTTTTGCAGGAGCTTTCGCTCTTGGCTCAAGGAAATTGAAGTTACTCAATCATGAGAATCGTCGCATCAGGGAGAGCCTTTCCAAGTTGAAATCTCGCAGCCAGAGCGGTCCACTCTGGCTCATCCCCACCTCCGAAGTCTCCCTCACCGCCAGCGTCATGGGCGAGCTGCTCGACGAGGCCGCGCTGCCGATGCGCCTCACCGCGCTCACCCTGTGCTTCCGCTCCGAGGCGGGCGCGGCGGGTCGTGACACACGCGGGTTCATCCGCCAGCACCAGTTCGAGAAGTGCGAGCTGGTCAGCATCGTGCGCCCCGAGGACTCCGAAGCCGAGCACCAGCGCATGACCCGCGCTGCGGAGACCATCCTCGAACGCCTAAACCTCCCCTACCGCAAGCTGCTGCTGTGCACCGGCGACATGGGCTTCGGCGCGCGCAAGACCTATGACCTCGAGGTCTGGCTCCCGGGGCAAGGCGCGTTCCGCGAGATCAGCTCGTGCTCGAACACCGGCGACTTCCAGGCCCGCCGCATGAACACCCGCTACCGGGTCGCGGGCGAGCAGAAGCGCACCGAGTTCGTCCACACTCTCAACGGCTCCGGCCTCGCGGTCGGGCGCACGCTGGTGGCGGTGATCGAGAACTACCAGAACGCCGACGGCAGCGTTGCCGTGCCTGACGCATTGCTGCCCTACATGGGCGGCATTACCCGATTGGAACCCGCCCAGTAATGCGCATTCTCCTCACCAATGATGACGGCATCAACGCCCCCGGCCTCAAGGTGCTGGAGGCAATCGCGCGCCAGTTCTCCGACGACATATGGATCTGCGCCCCGTCCGAGGAGCAATCGGGCGCGGGCCACTCGCTGACCCTCACCCGCCCCGTGCGCCTGCACAAGCACGGCGAGCGGCGCTTCGCGGTCAGCGGCACGCCCACCGACTCGGTGATGATGGCGCTGCGCACCGTCATGCCCGATGCGCCCGACATCATCCTCTCGGGCGTCAACCGCGGGGCGAACCTTGCCGACGACATCACCTATTCGGGCACGGTCTCGGCCGCGATCGAGGGCGCGCTGGCGGGCATCCGCGCCATCGCCTTCAGCCAGGTCTACGCCCGCGAAGGCATGGGCGACGAGGTGCCCTTCGGCGCGGCGCTGGAGTGGGGGCCCAAGGTGCTCGCCCCCCTGATCGACGCCCCAATGGCCGACCGGACGCTGATCAACGTCAACTTCCCGGCGCTTCCTCCCGAAGAGGTCAAGGGCATCCGCGTCGTCCGGCAGGGCTTCCACGACTATTCGCGCGGCACCATCGTCGAAGGCCGCGATCCGCGCGGCTACCGCTATTTCTGGTTCGGGCTCGACCAGATCGAGCACACATTGGACCACGGCACCGACCTCGAAGCGATCGAGGAAGGCTTCGTCGCGGTCACGCCCTTGCAGCTCGACCTCACCCACTATTCGACCCTCGGCATCCTGGCCGAAAGGTTCGCCTGAGGCGTGGTCAGCTCCTGAACCACACGAATACCGCGCCCATCGCTGCCATGCCGAACAGGAAGTGCCCGGCGTCGATCAGGAACAGCGCAAGCGGCTTCCTCAGGTAGAGGTAATTGATCCCGATCGCCGGGATCATCACTCCGCCCGCAAAGCCCACCGCCATCATCATCGCCACGAAGGGCTTGGGGTCGGTGCGCGCCAGCAGGTGCCACAGCACCATCGCGATCAGCATCTCGAAAGCAAGCGTCAGTCCGAAGATCACAGCCATGTTGCCCTCGCGCAACTGGGTGTTCGAGAGCCCTGCCGCGCGCTGCCACGGCTTGCTGAACAGGAGGCCGTACCACAGCGCACCGACCGCGAAGAAGGCAGCCGCACCCGCCAGCACGGGCCACAGGGCAAAGTCGTTCATGCGCGGGTCTCCAGATGCCGGGGCCATTCGAGGGTAGCCGCCCCGCCCTCGGGTAGCGCGCTCCATGCCGCAAGGAAGGGGTCGAGGCCCGCCCGGATCGCGCCGAGCTTGTCGGGGACGCCCTCGGGCGGGGGCACGTGACCCGCCGCCCAGCCGGGCGCGGCCATCGCCATGATGCTGTCGTCGTCTGCCCCGCCGCCCCAACTGGCCGCCTCGAAACATTCGACAAGGCGCTCGGCCTGGATCAGCTGGGTGATCCCCGCATCGGGCACGCCTGCGCGCTTGGCGCTGGCATGGCCGCCCGCGAGCGCCAGTTCCTGCACGTCATCGGGCGCCATCCCGCCCGCAACCAGCCCCCAGAACCCCGCCGCCATGCCGAGCTCGCGCTCGACGAAGAAGTGGTAGGCATCGTGCGGGTAGGGGCCTTTCTTCGGGAAGCCGAAAGCGGCGCGCGTGCCGTCGGCACGCTCGATCGCCACCCGGTCGGCCGAGGCACCCTTGGTGATCGTGATCTGCATGCTTGCCACTGTAACCCAAGCCGCCGTGCGGGGGTAGTGACCTCGCGCCGCCTTCAGATGACGTAGGCGAATTCTTCCTCGGCCGGGGTCGCCTTGCGGCCGCGCATCTCGGCGTCGAGCTGCACCACGGTGCGGCTCGCGGTCTTGACGAAGGCGCCGGGGACGAGGGCGTGGACCATGCAGGCGAGGCCCCCCACCATCATCCGCCAGCCGAAGCTGAAGGCGGTGCAGGCGTGCCGGGTGTAGGTCTCGCCAATGGCGCGCGGGTGGTCGGTGAAGAGCTTGGCGATCATGCTCTCTCCGATGCCCTCCCGGGTACCTTGCGGTCAAGCCCGGCGCCCTTTCCACAACCCCGCGCCTCCTTGCGCCAACAATCGCTTTTCTTTGCCGACAAGGCCTTGCATCACCGGGGAGAGACGAATCACGACGGGGGCAGACCGGATGAGCACCAAGATCAAGGGCATCGACAACATGAGCGTCGAGGAGATCGTCGCGGCGGTCGACGCGGGCGGGCGCTTCGTGATGTACCAGTGGTCGGTCTCGATCATCATTGCCTCCTTCCGCAATCCCACCGACATCATCTTCGTGCCCGGCTCCAGCAACCGCATTGTCCGCGGCCTGCCCTACACGCTGCTCAGCTTCGTGCTTGGCTGGTGGGGCATTCCCTGGGGGCCGATCTACACCGTCCAGTCGCTGTGGCAGAACCTGTCGGGCGGCAAGGACCTGACCGAGGCGGTGCTCGAGGACATCATGGACCCGCGCGAATATGCCATGCGCAGCGGCCACCAGCCCTCCTTCCCGATGCCGACCTGACGGGTAAAGCGTGACAGGCGGCCCCCGCAGGACTATGGGCGCGCCGCAATGAACACCCCCCTTACCCTCCCTGACCAGAAGAAAATCGGCATGGTCAGCCTCGGCTGTCCCAAGGCGCTGGTCGATTCCGAGCGCATCCTCACCCGGTTGCGCGCCGATGGCTATGCCTTTGCCGAGGACTACGCGGGCGCGGACGTGGTGCTGGTCAACACCTGCGGTTTCCTCGATTCCGCCAAGGAAGAGAGCCTTGCCGCGATCGGCGAAGCGATCGCCGAAAACGGCCGCGTGATCGTCACCGGCTGCATGGGCGAGGAGGCCGACGCGATCCGCGCCGCGCATCCCAGCGTGCTCGCGGTGACCGGCGCGCACCAGTACGAGCAGGTCGTCGAGGCGGTCCACCTGCACGCGCCGCCGAGCCAGGGGCCGTTCGTCGACCTGATCCCGCAGCCTGATATCAAACTGACGCCCCGGCACTATTCTTACCTCAAGATTTCAGAGGGTTGCAATCACTCCTGCGCCTTCTGCATCATCCCCTCGCTGCGCGGAAAACTCGCCAGCCGCCGCATCGATGCGGTGCTGCGCGAGGCCGAGAAGCTGGTCGCGGCGGGCACCCGCGAGCTTCTGATCATCAGCCAGGACACCAGCGCCTATGGGGTCGACATCCGTCACGAGAGCCGCCCGTGGAAGGGGCAGGACGTGCGCGCCCACATGACCGACATGGCGCGCGAATTGGGCGGCCTTCGCACCCCCGATGGCCAGACGCCGTGGGTGCGCCTCCACTACGTGTACCCCTACCCGCACGTCGATCAGGTCATCCCGCTGATGGCCGAGGGATTGCTCACCCCCTATCTCGACATCCCGTTCCAGCACGCGAGCCCCAAGGTGCTCAAGCTGATGCGCCGCCCCGCCAACGAGGCCAAGGTGCTCGAACGGCTCAAGTCGTGGCGCGAAATCTGCCCAGACATCGCGATCCGCAGCTCCTTCGTGGTCGGCTTCCCGGGCGAGACCGAGGAAGATTTTCGCTACCTGCTCGACTGGCTCGAGGAAGCCCAGCTCGACCGCGTCGGCGCCTTCCGCTTCGAGCCGGTCGAGGGCGCCGCGGCCAATGCCCTGCCTGACCAGGTAGCAGAAGGCGTCAAGGAAGAACGCTACGCCCGGATCATGGAAGTGACCGAGCGCATCAGCGCCGCCAAACTCGCCGCCAAGGTCGGCCGCACGCTCCCCGTCATCATCGACGAAGTCGGCGAGCCAGACGAGGACGGCGACATCGGCGCCACCGGCCGCAGTCAGGCTGACGCGCCGGAGATCGACGGCGCGGTCTACCTGCGGAGCGCGCCTGCAACGCTTGTCCCCGGCGATATCGTCAGCGTGCGCATCGAGGACGCCGATGCCCACGACCTGTTCGGGGTGATCGCCTGACAGTCGCGAGTCGCAGCAGATTCAGGGCCGCTCAGGCCGCCTGTTGGAGACAATGAGACACTGTATAGAGGCAAAACTCACTCCGGTCGAAGAAGCGTCGCGCGGTGCGGGGGCGCGGGGGATCGACGATGGCAAAGAGCGAGCATCCCCTGCCTAGCAAAGCCCGGGCCTGTAGGAAAATGCCGCGTGCGCTCCGCTACTTGGCCGCGCCCTCCTTGCGCGCCACGCGCCGCAAGGCTGCCTGCGGGAGGAATTCCTCGGGCATCGCGCGCATATGCTTGGCGACTTCGGCCACCAGCTCGGGATAGTCGGCCAGCAGATCCCTTCCGCTCGGCAGGGTCGAGGCGGAGTAGAACAGCACAAGCTCCCCGGGCAGGAACGCGCCCAGCGCCTGATCGCGCAGGGCTTCGTCGCGCATACCCTGTAGCAACAGCGCCGCTGCCTCGTCATCGAGCCCGTGGCACATCAGGCCCTGCACCGTCAGCTGCACCCCGTCCTTCCAGTTCGCGCGCAGATAAGCGAGTTCCGGCGCGGCATCCTTCGCGCGGCCGAGCCGTTCGAAAGCGCAGGCGCGATTGGAGGCGATGATCAGCTTGGCATAGGTGGAGCCCTGCTGTTCCGCCACCCGGCGCGCAAGGTCGCTCGCCTTCAGCCCCTCGCGCCAGCGCCCCTGCCCGGTCAGCCGCGAGGCGCGATTGATGACGAAATTGACCACCCAGAAATGCTCGTCAGGGTCATATTTCGCCAGCTCGTTGAACACCGCATCGGCCTTCTTGGTCTGGCCGAGCGAGTCGTAGGCATAGGCCTCGATATTGAGCGCCCAGGCATCGCCCTCCTCAATCTTCACTCCTTTGGCCTTGCGCTCGCGCCAGCGCTGCGCGAGCGCGATCGCGTCCTCGAACTGGCCGTTGTAGTGGAGCGCAGTGGCGGCCTCCGAGAAGCGGTCGCGATCTTCGGGCGCATTGGTCAGCCGCGCGCGGGCGACGCGCACGTTTTCCTCTCCCACCGCCGCAAGATTACGCCCCGCGCGCGCCTCGATCTGCGGCCAGAAGGGCTCGTAGATGCGCCGAGTGAGCAGGTCGATATAGCTGGAGGGATCGGTGATCGAGACCAACAGGCCATCGGCCATATCGCCGCGCCCTGCCTTCGCCGCCGCGCGCAAGGCGGCGACCGCGACCGCTTCGTGCAGCTCGGTATCGAGGAAGGCGAGTTTGCCGGTGCTCGTCCATTCAAACGCCAGCGCATCGAGATCGGCGGAGCGGCCCGCGTCTCGGATGGTGCGGAACACGCTCCAATAGGTATCGCGGTCAAGCTCGCCGAGGCCCGCATCGCTGAGCCCGCGCAGAATCGCGATAACGCGGTCGGGGTCGTCGAGCCTCAAGGCAAACTGGATCGCAAGACTGCTCAGGGGCTTGTCCGGCGTGAGCGCGGAAAATTCGGCGATATGCGCGAGCCCCTCCTCGTAACGCTTCTCCGTATCGGCACAGAGGATCTCGGCGAGAAGGCGAAGGCGGTGAAATTCAGGCGGCACGGGCTGGGGCATGCTGTTTTCGAGCGCCGCGACGACCGGCACGCCGAACGTGCAGGGCTCCCGCAGCCAGCGCTTCTCTTCCTTTGTGAACAGCGCATAGAGTTCCTTGCTGTCCAGCGCGCCAAGATCGGGCAGCGGTTCGGGCGCGGCTTCCTTCGCGGCGAGCGGCGCGGCAAGGATGGCTGCGGCAAGCGCGAGAGCGGCGCGGAAAGCTGGTGTCATGGTGCGATCCCCTTGTTCGGTTGGTCTTTTCCCGTGTTTTGCGGCGAAAGGAAAGGGGGGATGGTCCTTCATCAAGCATCGCGCAGGCCCCGTTCCGTTAACCCCTCCCCTCCGCCCGTCCCCGCAAGGGACGCCGCGCGGTTAATCGCTGGCGACTCACGCCCTTACGCGGCATATTCGCGCGCATGGTCCGGATCATTGCCTTTCTCATCGCGCTCGCCGCGCTGCAATTCGCCGCTTTCGCGCAGTCATCGGCCGAGCGTGCCGCCGATGCCGCAGAGGCGGTTGCCGCGCGCGCCAGCAGCACCTTCGAGCCGATCGATCCCGACAGCCAGATTCCTGCGGCCGATGATGCCGCGGCGGTCTATGCCGGGCTGCCACCGCTGACCGCAGATAGCGCGCCTGCGGTGTCCTCCGCCGCAGAGATCGAGGCCGTGGCCGATGTCGCCGCCGACGCCGATGCCCCGCGCGGGCCGGCGGTGCGGATGATTTCCATGCCTGTGGTGCAGGACGTTCCCGCGCCCGCCGCAGCCCCCGCACCCGCTGCGCTCGCGCCCGCCGCGAAGCGTGCGTCTTCGGGCGGCGGCTTCGTCATCAAGTCGATCCTCCCGATCGAGGGAACGATCCGCTACGGCGACTGGTTCTGGAACGAAAGCGCCGCGCCCGCCTCCGGCCCGCTGGTGATCACCGTCGATCTCGAGGCGCGCGTCATCAGCGCCTTCCGCGACGGGCACGAGATCGGCACCGCGGTGGTGCTGGTCGGCACGCAGAAGCACCCGACCCCGCTCGGCACCTTCCCCATCCTCACCAAGGAGCGCCACAACGTCTCCGAGAAGTACAACAACGCGCCGATGCCCTGGACGCTGCGGCTGACGTGGGACGGGATCGCGATCCACGGCTCACCGGTGCTGAACGGCTATGCCAGCCACGGCTGCATCGGCATTCCCGACGAATTCGCCGCCAAGCTGTTCGCGGCGGCCCAGCGCGGCGACAAGGTGATCATCACGCGGGGGCGGATGGTCGGCGTGGGCGACAAGATCTTGTGATTTGCGGCCACCTGTAGGTGGCCCAGACCGCCCGCCCTAACTCACGCTCCCCCGTGCTGGCTCCGGCCGGAAGCGCCAGACACGCATCATCACGCCGACCTTCTCGACTTTTTCCACCCCCGGCACCGCCAGCACCCCGCCCAATGAGGCGTTCTCGCCCGCCCACAGCCGGTCCCATGCCCGCGCAGCCTCGGCGCGGGTGGCGTGGCCGCCGAGTTCGCGGATGATCCGGAGGATCGTCTCGAGTCCGATCACGCGGGGCACGTTGGCGCAGTAGGAGAAGCCGGGCGCGCCGCTGTCGGTTCCCTCGCGCAGCACCATCTCGTGCCAGTCGAGCTCGGCATACCATTCGAGCGCCTGCCACCCCTCGGCAATATGCGCGGCGCTGGCGGCGAGGGCGACGGGGTCGAGCCAGTCGGCTTCGGCCAGTGCCGCGCGCATCCGGGCGCGGTCGAAGGCGGGGTTGGTGTTGGAGGGGTCCTCGGCAGGCACGATGCCCGCCGCCGCTACGATCGCCGCCAGCTCCGCCTTGCGCCAGCCGAGCAGCGGGCGCAGCAGCGCGACCTCGGTACCGTCGATGCGCGCGAGGGGGCGCACCCCGGCAAGCCCTGCGATCCCGCTCCCCCGGTTGAGGCGCATCAGCAGCGTCTCGGCCTGATCGTCGGCATGGTGCGCGGTGGCGATGGCGCCGAGCCCGGCCTCCCCTGCCCAGCGCGCGAGCGCGGCGTAACGGGCCGCGCGCGCCTCGGCGAGCAGGTTGCCCGGGGCGAGGTCGACCTTGATCGGCGTGAAGGGAATGTCCCGCTCTGCCGCAATCCGCCCCACCATCGCGACTTCGGCGGCGGCGTCTGGGCGCAACCCGTGATCGACGCTCGCCACCGCGATCCGCCCGGGGAGCGCGGCATGCGCGAGCAGCAGCAGCGCAAGGCTGTCGGGCCCGCCTGACACCGCCAGCCCCAGCGGGCGCCCGTCGCGTTCTTCCTCGGGCCACAGCGCCGCCAGATCGGCGGCGAAGCGCGCCGCCTGATCGCTCAGCTGCACTTCACCTTCGCGCGGGTCGTCTGGTACTCGGTCGCGAGGCGTCCGGCGGCGACCAACGGATAGGTCTCGGCGAATTCGGCGAGCGCAATGCAGGCGCGCTTGGTGTCCTTCATCGCCACCATCGACGCACCGAGATAGAGCAGGCTGTCGGGCGCGCGCTCACCGGCCTTGTTGGCCTGATAGTTCTTGAGGAACCAGCGCGCCGCATCCTCGGGCAGCTTGTCGTCGAGGAAGGCGCGGCCGAGCAGGTTGCGCCCGTAGCTGATCTTGGAGTGGTTCGGGTACTGCTCGACATACTTGGTGAGCTGCTGGCGCGCCTCTGGATAAAGCTGCGCGTTCCACAGGCGGAAGCCGTAGGAGTATTCGTCATCCCCCGCGTCAGCCGTCTGCGGCTTGGTGATCGCCTGCACCGCGGCGAGGCGCGAGGGGCTGGGCGCGGCGACACTCGCGGCGGTGGTGGTCGTCGCGGGAGGCGTCTGGACGGGCGGGCGGGTGGCGGCGGCGGGCGGCGTGGTGGCCGGCTGCGCCCCGGCCTGCGTCAGCGTCGCGGCAGGCTGGATCGCGGGCGCGGTTCCGGCGGCATCGGGCAGCGGCGCATTGGCCGCGGTCTCGAGCGCCGCCAGCCGCGTCTCGAGCTGGGCGAGCGCATTGGCCTGCTCCTCGCTGCGCGCGGTCAGCCGCTGGAGCTGTGCTTCGAGCGCATCGATCCGCACCAGGATGTCGGTCACCGCTGTCGTCGCCGGAACGCCGCTCTGGACGGTGGCGGGGGGCGTCACCGACCCTTGCGTTCCCGGCGCGATCTGCGGTTCGAAGAACTTGCCGTCCCCGCCGGGGAAGACCTTGCGCTGCAACGCGCGGACCTCGGCCTCGATCTTGCGCAGCCGCGCCTCGGCGGCGGCGGGGGTCTCCTGCGCGGCGGCGGGCAGCGCGATGCCCCCGAGGCTCGCCGCCGTGCCGCCGATCAGCGCGGCAGCCGCGAGGCGCAGGGAGAGGGTCTTGGCGGTGGTGGTCATGGCGCGTCAGGTTCCCTGGCTATTTCTGCCCGTGGTGGCGGGCAGCACATGAACGGTTGCAGAATCTAGCCCTGCGCGGCGGCGCAAGTCGACCCCGCGCCGCCACCTAATCAACGGAAAAGGGTCAACGTCCGGCGGGAGCGGGCGCTTCTGCGGCAGGTGCAGGCGCGCCGTCGGCCGGAGCCGCCGCGCCTTCGCTTGCTGGTTCCGCCGTGCTGCTCGCAGCAGAGGGCCGGGTCACGGGCCGACGTGCCGGGCGCGGTGCGCTTGCGGCCCCGGTACCTGCGACTGTTGCTTGCGGGCTTGCCCCAGCCACCGGCGTCGCCGCCCCACGCGCCGCCAGCGCGGCGGCGGACACAGGAACGCCGGAGATCGTGACGGGCGTATCGGCGAGCTTGGGCGCTTGCGCGCCGCCGATCGTCACCGACAGCGCATCGGGCCGCCCGGTGTTGATGCGCGGGTCTTTGGCCGTCACCGGCACCTCGATCGTCTCGCCAAGCTTGAGCGTGCGTTCGGTCAGCCGCTCGCCGCCCTCTTCATAGATCCGCACCCAGATCCCGTCCTCGAGCGCGGTCAGCACCACTGGCCCGCTCGGCGCAGAGGCCGCCGCAGGCGCGGCAGGCTTGGCCGCAGCCGTGGTCGCCGCAGGCTCGGGCGACAGCAGCGAGGCCGGCCCCGTGCCCGCGCCGAAATAGCTCGCCGCAAAGGCGAATATCCCGAGGCCGAGGATCACCACCGCCCCCGCCGCCACCCATGCAAGGCCCGCCGAGGGCAGTCGCGCAGGATCGCCCGGCTCCATGCCCGGCGAGGGCACGGTGCGGCGCATCGAACCATCGGCAAGCTCGGCGCGCACCGCATCGGTGATCGCCACGTCGTCGAGCCCCACTGCCTTGGCATAGGTGCGGGCAAAGCCGATCGCATAGGTGCGGCTCGGCAGGCTCTCGAAATTGCCTTCCTCGATCGCTTCGAGATGGCGCAGCGGAATGCGGGTTTCTGCGGCGATATGCGCCAGCTCCAGCCGCCGCGCCTCGCGCGCGGCACGCAGAGTTGCGCCGGGGCCTGCTGGGGGCAGGGGCGCATCGGAGGCACTGCTGAATTCTTCGCTGTCCATTTGACCCGGATCCCGCGCCTTCTTGCCGAGGCGTCGTGTGAAAATGATGTGTGTGCGACCGCCTGCGGGACTCACCCGCTCGGGCGCGTCCTGTCAAGCATCGCCATAGCATGCTGCCGCGCCGGGGCCACGCTTCTCCGCATGGGCGGCCTCAATCATATTCGATATCGCGTGAATCGGCCCAGGCCGAGAGCTCTTCGCGCAAGGAGCGCTGCGGGCTGGTGAGCCAGCCGTTCATCGCGGTCGTGAGCTCGGCGAGGTTGACCTTGCGCACCAGTTCCTTGATCGGGCCCACGGCGGCCGGCGTGATCGACAGGCGGCGATACCCGATGCCGAGCAACGCCAGCGCCTCCAGCCTGCGCCCGCCCATCTCGCCGCACACCCCGATGTCCACCCCGCTGCCGATGCTGGTCTGCATCACGCGGCGCAGGAAGCGCAGGATCGACGGCGAGAGCCAGTCGTAGCGCTCGGCCAGCTTGGGGTTGGCGCGGTCGGCGGCGAACAGGAACTGGGTGAGGTCGTTGGTGCCGATCGAGAGGAAGCTTAGACGCGGCAGCAGCATGTCGAGCACTTCGGCCAAGGCGGGCACTTCCAGCATCGCGCCGAAATTGATCCGTTCGGGCAGCAGCTTCTTCTGCGCGCGCAGGAAGGCGAGCTGTTCGTCGAACACCTGCTTGGCCGCGTCGAACTCCCACGGTTCGGAGACCATCGGGAACATCACATAAAGCGAACGCCCCGCCGCCGCCTCCAGCAGGGAGCGCGCCTGGATCTTCATCAGGCCTTCCCGCTCCAGCGCCAGCCGCAGCGCGCGCCAGCCCATCGCCGGGTTCTCGTCCTGCGCGGCGATCTCGGAAGCGAGATAGGGCACCGACTTGTCGCCGCCGATATCGACCGTGCGGAAAATCACCGGCTTGTCGCCCGCCGCATCGAGCACGTCGCGGTAGAGCCGCGTCTGGCGCTCGCGCTGCGGCAGGGTGGCGGAGACGAGGAACTGGAACTCGGTGCGGAACAGCCCGACCCCGTCGGCGCCGGTCATCGCCAGCGCGCTCATGTCATCGCGCAGCCCGGCATTCATCATCACCTGAATGCGCGTGCCGCAGCGGGTGAAGGGCTCGACGTCTTTCAGCGCGGCATATTGCGCCTGCTTCTCGCGGCTCTTGGCGAAGCGCGTCTGGAAGGCGTCGGCGACCTGCGGCAGGGGGCGGATGATGGCATTGCCCGCACTCGCATCGAGCAGGATCTCGTCGCCCTCGCGGATGGTGGTGCGCACGCCCTTGGTGCGGCCGATCACGGGGACGTTCATCGCGCGCGCGACGATCACCACGTGGGCGGTGAGCGAGCCCTCTTCCAGAATGACACCCTTCAGCCGCCGCTTGTCGTATTCAAGCAGTTCGGCGGGGCCGAGGTTGCGCGCGATCAGGATCGAATCCTTGCGCAGGCCCTGGCTCGCCGCCGTCCCGAAGCGTCCGGCGACGATCCTGAGCAGGCGGTTCGCCAGATCCTCCAGATCGTGCATCCGGTCGGCGAGCAGCGGATCGTCGATCTCGCGCATCCGCATCCGGGTGTGCTGCTGGACGCGCTCGATTGCGGCTTCGGCCGTCAGCCCGGCGTCGATCGCCTCGTTGATGCGCCGCGACCAGCCCTCGTCATAGGCGAACATCTTGTAGGTCTCGAGCACCTCCTCGTGTTCGCCCCCGACGCCGAATTCGGCCTGGCTGGCGAGCCCGTCGATCTGCTCGCGCATCTTGTCGAAGGCGCGGTAGACCCGCTGGCGCTCGGCCTCGATATCGTCGGCCATGACCTGCGTGATTTCGACCCGCGGCTGGTGATAGACGGCAACTCCCGCCCCCAGCCCCTTGACCAGCGTCAGCCCGGTCAGCGTCTGCGGCCCGGACTGTTCGGCGGTGAGGCCAAGGGCCTCTTCCTCGTCGATCAGCTCGGCATTGGCGATCAGTTCGGAGAGCACCATCGCGGTGGTCTGGAGCGCCTCGATCTCGACATCTTCGTAGCGGCGCGGCTCGACATGCTGGACGCACAGCACCCCCACCGCGCGCTCGCGGTAGACGATCGGCACGCCCGCGAAGGAGTGGAACTTCTCCTCGCCCGTTTCGGGGCGATACTGGAAGTCGGGATGCGCCTTGGCCTCGGCGAGGTTCAGCGTCTCGACCTTCTGCGCGATCGCGCCGGTCAGCCCCTCGCCGATCGCCATGCGGGTGACGTGCACCGCGCTCTGGTTCAACCCGCGGGTGGCGAACAGCTCGAGCATGCCTTCGCGCAGCAGGTAGATCGAGCAGACCTCGCTCGTCAGGCATTCGCCGATGATCTCGACAACCTGATCGAGCTTGGCCTGCGCGTGCATGCGCGAGGCCATCACCTCGGTCAGGCGCAGCAGGATCTGGCGGGCGGAAGCGGCGGCGGTCATCAGGTCACGGGTGTATGCGACCCGCGCGGCAAATGCAAAAGCGGCCTTTGCCGATTATCGCCCCCGATGCCCGGACCGCCGCGCAGCCCGTCGCCGTGACAGGGGGGTCAGACCCCGGCGATTTCCTCTTTCAATCGCAGCTTCTGCTTCTTGAGGAACTGGATCGTCGCGGTGTCGGGTGCGGGCCGGGCCAGTTCGTCGCGCAGACGGGCTTCGAGGCCGGCGTGCTTGGTCTGGAGGGCGTTGAGGTGCGAGGACACTGCGGTCGATGCCATATGGCGTTCTCCTGTCGTAGCGGGGGGATGCCCCCGGGCAGGCGACTCGGCACGCAGAGCGGCCGGGCCGCAGGTTCGAAAGAACCACAGGAAGACTGGCATGGAAAGCCCTGACGAATCCTTACGCCGCAGCTACGGGGCGGCGTGCGGCAGGGGCGGGGTTCGCGAAGCCTCTACCCAAACCCATCGGGAACGCGTAGCGGGTCGCTGCATTGGCGCAGCCGGAAGGCCGCGCGGCGCCGCGCAAGGATCAGGGGCTACAGATGACCGAGCAGGAGCTCAGGAAAAAGCTCGAATTGCTCAAGACCGAGCACCGCGATCTCGACGCGGCGATCGCCGCCCTGACCGAGGCGGCGCGCGGATCGGCGACGGCCGACATGCTCCAGATCGCGCGGCTCAAGAAGCGCAAGCTGCGCCTGAAGGACCAGATCGCGATCATCGAGGACACGCTGCTGCCCGATATCATCGCGTAGTCGGTTTGCGTGCCACCTCTGGTGGCGCAGCATCCCCGCCTCCCCCCGGCACTGGCCAAGCTTAACGCGCCGCTAATTCTGTCCACGGGCGGGACGAGAGACAAAAATTGCTTGGAAAGTAACCATAGGCATATGGCGGCCTGCTCCGTGCAGGCGTAGACCACTGCTCCATGGCTCGCACCACCAACCTCTCGCGCCCGATAATCGAGGCGCTCTACACCGAAGCGCTCGTTCTGGCGGACGACGTGCGCGCGGTGTTCGCGGTCGGCGTGCGCGAGCCGCTGGCGGGGGAGGACGCCTACATGCGCCTCGCGCTCTCGACCGAGGGCCTCAAGACCACGACGCGGATGATGCATATCCTCGCCTGGCTCCTGAACCAGCGCGCGCTGTTCTCGGGCGAGCTGAGCGAGAATCAGGTGCGGCTCCACGGCGCCCTGCCGCCCGACCGCGCTTCGGACGAAACGCAGCTCGCGCTGCTCGAGCCCGAGACCCGCGAGCTGATCGCCGATACCGAGAAGCTGCACCGCCGCATCGCCCGGCTGGACGAGGCATGGCGCGGGCATTTCGAAATGGCCTCACCCGCGCGCGCCTTTCAGGACCGCATCGGGCGCGAGCTCGGGAGGCTCGGGTAAGGCAGTCCCTCCCCGTTCCATCGGAATGGGGAGGTGGCAGACGCCGCAGGCGGCTGACGGAGGGGTAACCCCGTCGGCGCCTCACCCCTCCGTCACCGCTTCGCGGTGCCACCTCCCCATCCGTGCCGGACGGGGAGGGACTTAAAGTCAAGCCGCCGCCAGCGCCTTCTTCCACGCCGCCAGCCGCGCGTCCCTGACCTCGCCCGCCATCGCCGGCTCGAAGGTCGCCAGTCGCCCGCGCATCGCCGCGCAGGCTGCCGCAAGGTCGGGGTACATCCCCGCCCCCGCCGCCGCCAGCATCGCCGCACCGAGCGCCGTGGTCTCGACGAAGCCGGGGCGCTCGACCTTCACCCCCAGCACGTCGGCGAGGTCCTGCGCCATCCAGTCGTTGGCCGACATCCCGCCGTCGATCCGGAGCGTATGCCACGGCGCGCCGTCGGCGGTGAAGGCGGCACACAGGTCATGCGTCTGGTGCGCCATCGCCTCCAGCGCCGCGCGCGCGAGTTCGGCCTTGCCGCTCGCGAAGGAGAGCCCCGCGACCACGCCCCGTGCCTCGGCCCGCCAGTGCGGCGCGCCCAGACCGGCGAGCGCGGGCACGATCACCACACCGCCGCTGTCCGGGATCGAGCGCGCGAGCGCCTCGGTCTCGGCAGCGACCTCGACGATCCCAAGGGAATCCCGCAGCCACTGCACGAGGCTCCCTGCGACGAACACCGATCCTTCGATGGCATAGGTGCGCTGGCCCTCAAGCTGGGTCAGCACCGTACCCAGCAAGCGGTTGGTGGAGCGCGGAATGCGGCTGCCCTGACAGGTCAGCACGAAAGCGCCGGTGCCATAGGTCGCCTTGGTCTGGCCGGGGTTGAGGCACCCCTGCCCCACGGTCGCGGCCTGCTGGTCGCCCGCAAGGCCGGTGATCGGGATGGCGCGGCCGAACAGCTCGGGCGCGGTCATGGCGAGCGGC
>PNKW01000037.1 GCA_013822695.1 Erythrobacter sp.
GCCGAAGAAGAAGCCGCCGCCTTCATCAAGGCCGAGGCCGCCAAGGGCCGCAAGAAGCCGATGGTCGGTTTCATCGCCGGTCGCACCGCCCCTCCGGGCCGCCGCATGGGCCACGCGGGCGCCATCGTCAGCGGCGGCCAGGGCGGCGCGGAAGACAAGATCGCGGCGATGGAAGATGCGGGCATCCGCGTCTCACCCTCGCCTTCGCTCCTAGGGGAAACCCTTGCCGCGATGCTGAAAGAAAACGCCTGAGTTAGCGACTACCGGTCCCCCGCGTACCTATGCGGGGGACTATCCTTCCTCCTCCCCAGGAGTCCCATGATGGGCAACGAACCGCAGAACCTCCTCCCCGCCTTCACCGATCAGGAAGGCCCGCAGCCCGGCCCTTCGTGGGCGAAGCGCGGCTGGCTCGACACGCTGGCGGACAGCGGCGCGGACCTTACCGCGGCGATGGACCCGACCGAGATGAAGCTCGCGGTCAAGGCGGCGGCGAAGGACGCCGGCAAGGCCACCGACCCCGCAGCCGTGGAGAAGGCCGCAAAGCTCTCGATCGCGGCGATGCAACTGGTGCGCCTCTACCGTGTGCGCGGACACATGGCCGCCGACCTCGACCCGCTCGGCCTGTCCAACCGCGAAGGCCCGGCTGACCTGACCCTCGAATGGCATGGCCTTGCGGGCAAGGAGAACGAGGACGTCTATGTCGGCGGTGTGCTCGGCATGGAGTGGACCACGGTCGGCAAGCTCCACCAGCGCCTGCGCGAAGTCTATTGCGGCAAGGTCGGCCTCGAATACATGCACATCGCCGACACCGAGGAACGGCGCTTCCTCCAGGACAAGTTCGAAAGCCCGGGCGAGACGATCCAGTTCACGCCTGAAGGCAAGAAGGCGATCCTCGCCGCGGTGCTGCGCGGGGAAGGCTACGAGGAATTCCTCGCCAAGAAATATGTCGGCACCAAGCGCTTCGGGCTCGATGGCGGCGAATCGATGATCCCGGCGCTGGAAGCCGTGATCAAGCACGGCGGCAGCGCGGGCGTGCGCGAGATCATCTACGGCATGGCCCACCGCGGGCGCCTCAACGTGCTCGCCAATGTGATGAACAAGCCCTACCGCGTGATCTTCCACGAATTCTCGGGCGGCAGCGCCAACCCCGATGATGTCGGCGGTTCGGGCGACGTGAAGTATCACCTCGGCACCTCGACCGACCGCGAGTTCGACGGGATCTCGGTGCATATGAGCCTTGTGCCCAACCCCTCGCACCTCGAGACGGTAAACCCGGTGGTGCTCGGCAAGACCCGCGCGCAGCAGGCGATCCGCGACGACCTCAAGAAAAAGGATCAGGTGCTCCCGGTGCTGATCCACGGCGATGCGGCCTTCGCCGGGCAAGGCGTGGTGTGGGAGAGCCTCTCGCTCTCGGGCGTGCCGGGCTATGACACCGGCGGCTGCGTCCACTTCATCATCAACAACCAGATCGGCTTCACCACCAGCCCCAAGTTCGCGCGCTCCTCGCCCTATCCGAGCGATGTCGCCAAGGGCGTGATGGCGCCGATCCTCCACGTCAACGGCGACGATCCCGAGGCGGTGACCTTCGCCTGCAAGCTCGCGGTCGAATATCGCCAGACCTTCCACCGCGACGTGGTGATCGACATGTGGTGCTATCGCCGCTTCGGCCACAACGAGGGTGACGAGCCCAAGTTCACCCAGCCGGTGATGTATGGCAAGATCGGCCAGCACCCCAAGGTCAGCGTGTCCTACGAAGCGCGCCTGATCCGCGAGGGCGTGGTCGAACCGGGCACGCGCGAGCGGATCGCGGGTGAATTCACCGCGCTGCTCGAAGCGGAATTCGAAGCGGGCAAGAGCTACAAGGCCAATGAAGCCGACTGGTTCGGCGGGCGCTGGGCCGGGCTCAACAAGCCCGCCGACCCGGAAACCGCGCGCCGCTCGGTCGAAACCGCGATCGAGCCGAAGACCTTCGATGCCTTGGGCCGGGTGCTGACCGAAGTCCCCGCCGATCTCGAGATCCACAAGACCTTGGACCGCGTGCTCGCCGCCAAGCGCGAGATGTTTGCTTCCGGCGAAGGCTTCGACTGGGCCACCGCCGAGGCGCTCGCTTTCGGCAGCCTTGTGATGGAAGGCTACGGGGTGCGCCTGTCGGGCCAGGATTCGGGGCGCGGCACCTTCTCGCAGCGCCATGCGGTGTGGGTCGACCAGAAATCGGAACGCAAATATGTGCCGCTTTCGACCCTGCCTCACGGCAAGTTCGAGGTGCACGATTCCACCCTGTCGGAATATGGCGTGCTCGGCTTCGAATATGGTTTTGCCATGGCCGACCCCAAGAGCCTGGTGCTGTGGGAAGGCCAGTTCGGCGACTTCGCCAACGGCGCGCAGATCATGATCGACCAGTACATCGCCAGCGGCGAGAGCAAGTGGCTGCGCGCCAATGGCCTCGTGATGCTGCTGCCGCACGGTTATGAAGGGCAAGGCCCGGAGCACTCCTCCGCGCGTCTGGAGCGTTTCCTCCAGCTGTGCGCCGACGACAACATGTGCGTGTGCAACATCACCACCCCGGCAAACTACTTCCACGTGCTGCGCCGCCAGATGCTGCGGTCTTTCCGCAAGCCACTCGTGATCATGAGCCCCAAGTCGCTGCTGCGTCACCCGATGGCCAAGAGCAGCCGCGATTCCTTCCTTGGCGACCGGCAGTTCCGGCGCATCCTCTCCGATCCCACCGAGATCGCGGATGACAAGGTGCGGCGTCTGGTGCTGTGCACGGGCAAGGTCGCCTATGATCTGATCGAGGCGCGCGATGCCGCCGGGCTTGACGATGTCTCGATCGTGCGGGTCGAGCAGCTCTTCCCCTTCCCCGGCGATCCGCTGGCGCTGCGGCTCGGCCGCATGACGAACCTCAAGGAAGTCGTCTGGTGCCAGGAAGAGCCGCGCAACAACGGCGCGTGGTTCTTCGTCAACGAGCGGATCGAGGATTCGCTCACCAAGGCGGGTCATGCGGGGATGCGGCCGAGCTATGCCGGACGCGATGCCGCCGCCTCGCCCGCCACGGGCCTTGCCAGCCGCCACAAGGCCCAGCAGGAGGCGCTCGTCGCCGTCGCGCTGGGGCTGTAAGCGGCCCGCTCTTCTTCGGATAAAATGTAAGCAAGATTCAGGAACCCATTCCCATGGCCACCGAAATCAAAGTTCCCGTCCTCGGCGAATCCGTTACCGAAGGCACGATTGCCGAATGGCTCAAGCAGCCCGGCGAGGCAGTTGCGGTCGACGAGCCGATCGCCAGCCTCGAGACTGACAAGGTCGCGGTCGACGTGCCCTCGCCGGTCGCGGGCGTGATGTCGCAGCATGTCGTCGCGGTGGGTGATACAGTCGAGGTCGGCGCGGTGATCGCGATCATCGAGGACGGGGCGAGCGCGCCTGCGCCTGCGCCCGCCGCCGCTCCGGCAGCCGCCAAGGCGGAAACCGCTGCTCCGGCAGCGAGCGAGGAACTGCTCACCCCCGCCCAGACCATGTCCCCTGCCGTGCGCCGCGCGGTGCTCGAGCACGGGGTCGACCCTTCCACCATCAAGGGCACCGGCAAGGACGGTCGCCTGACCAAGGAAGATGTGCTCGCTGCTGCTGAAGCGAAGGCCAAGGGTCCGGCGACCCCTGCCCCGGCGCCCGCGCCTGCCGCCGCAGCTGCCCCCGTCGCGACCGGCGGTGCGCGCGGTGAAGAACGGGTCAAGATGACCCGCATGCGCCAGACCATCGCCAAGCGCCTCAAGAGCGCGCAGGACAATGCCGCGCTGCTCACCACCTTCAACGATGTCGACATGAGCGCGGTCATCGAAGCGCGCGACAAGTACAAGGACCTGTTCGCCAAGAAGCACGACATTCGCCTTGGCTTCATGGGCTTCTTCGCCAAGGCCGCCTGCCTTGCGCTGAAGGATGTGCCGAGCGTCAACGCCTATATCGATGGCGACGAGATCATCTACCACGACTATGTCGACATCTCGGTCGCGGTCTCGGCCCCGAACGGCCTTGTCGTGCCGGTGGTGCGCGATTGCGACAAGAAGGGCTTCGCCCGGATCGAGCAGGACATCGCCGATTTCGGCGCGCGCGCGAAGGCGGGCACGCTGACGATGGAAGACATGACCGGCGGCACCTTCACCATTTCCAACGGCGGCGTGTTCGGCAGCCTGATGAGCACCCCGATCATCAACCCGCCGCAGTCGGCCGTGCTGGGCCTCCACCGCATCGAGGACCGCCCGGTGGTGCGCAATGGCCAGATCGTGATCCGCCCGATGATGTATCTCGCGCTGTCGTATGACCACCGCCTGATCGACGGCCGCGAGGCGGTGACGGCATTGAAGATCATCAAGGACGCGATCGAGGATCCCACCAGGATGCTGATTGATTTGTGATGTATCTCTCGCTTATCACCGGTGCGGCGCTAGCTGTCACCGCTCAGGAGGCTGAAGTGGCCCAGACGCCAGACGAGATCAGGGCACTCATTGCAAGAGCCGCAAGCGAGTTGCCAGAGAGCTCTCCAAGCCCTCTGAGATTTGATGAGCAGGGCAGCGCGCTTCCCCCTTGGGAGGTGTTCCCTGACATCGGAAGATACTCAATCGGTTGGCGCATGGGGTCTGGCGAGGATTATTGGCACGCCTTTGCAGAATGGTATTCGAACCTATCTGCAACAGACCGAGCAAATTTCCGCGCCTCCTATCCAGCACCCGAAGGCTGGGAAGACTTTTATGAAATCCGCGAGAGCGATTAGATCTTAGAAAACGAGACTTTCCATGGCCGAATTTGATTACGACGTCCTCATCATCGGTGCCGGCCCCGGCGGCTATGTCGCAGCGATCCGTGCGGCGCAGCTCGGGCTGAAGACGGCTTGCGTGGAATCGCGCGAGACGCTCGGCGGGACCTGCCTCAATGTCGGGTGCATTCCGTCCAAGGCGCTGCTGCACGGCTCGGAGCTGTTCGAGGAGGCGGCGGGCGGCCATTTCGCCACTTGGGGCATCACCGCCACCCCAACGCTCGACCTCGGCAAGATGATGGCCGAGAAGACCAAGGCCGTGGGCGAGCTGACCGGCGGGATCGAATTCCTGTTCAAGAAGAACAAGGTCACCTGGCTCAAGGGCCATGCCGCGTTCGAGGACGCGCACACCGTCAGCGTCGCGGGCGAGAAGGTCACCGCCAAGGATATCGTGATCGCCACCGGCTCTTCGGTGACACCGCTTCCGGGCGTGACGGTCGACAACGCGGGCAAGCGCATCGTGGACTCGACCGGCGCGCTCGATCTTGATGAAGTGCCCGAGCACCTGGTGGTGATCGGCGGCGGCGTGATCGGGCTTGAGCTTGGCTCGGTGTGGCGGCGTCTGGGCGCCAAGGTCACCGTGATCGAATATCTCGACCAGCTGCTCCCCGGCATGGACGGCGAAGTGCGCAAGGAGGCGCAGAAGATCTTCAAGAAGCAGGGCATGGCGATGATGCTCGGCCAGAAGGTGACCGGCGCCAGCGTGGACGGCAAGACCGTCACCCTTACCGTTGAACCTGCTGCGGGCGGCGAGGCGCAAACCGTCACCGCCAGCCACGTGCTCGTCGCGATCGGCCGCCGCGCCAACACCGATGGGCTCGCGCTCGAGAAGGCCGGCCTTGCCGTCAACAACCGCGGCCAGATCGAGATCGACCACGATTTCGCCACCACGGTCCCGGGCATCTGGGCGATCGGCGACGTCGTCCCCGGCCCGATGCTCGCCCACAAGGCCGAGGATGAAGGCATAGCGGTCGCCGAGAATATCGCCGGGCTCACCGGCATCGTGAACCATGATGTGATCCCGAGCGTGGTCTACACCGCGCCCGAAATCGCAGGCGTCGGCATCACGGAAGAGCAGGCCAAGGAAAAGGGCCTCGCGGTCAAGGTCGGCAAGTTCCCGATGATGGCCAACAGCCGCGCCAAGGCCAACCGTGACACCGACGGTTTTGTGAAAGTGATTGCGGACGCTGCCACCGACCGTGTCGTCGGCGTTTGGATGATCAACAGCCTCGCCGGCACGATGATCGCCCAGGCCGCGCAGGCGATGGAATTCGGCGCGACTTCCGAGGACATCGCCTACACCTGCCACGCCCACCCGACCCACGCCGAAGCCTTCAAGGAAGCGGCGATGGCGGTGACGGGCAAGCCGATCCACATGTGATCCAGCGGGGGTGAGCGCGCCTTTCGCCGATCGCTGGCAGCGCGCCCTACCCCTCGCCGTGCCGACGCTGGGCGGGCTGGCCTACCTCGCCGCCTTCGGGGCGCCCGTTCGGCTTGTCGCCGTCAACGCGGGTGCGCTGGCGCTGGCGTCGCTCTGGGCGGTCTGGGGCCGACTGCCGTCGGCGCCCAAGGCGCGGCTCGGGTTTGCGGCGCTCGGAGCGGGGCTCTTGTTCCTGCCCTTAATAATCGGCCCCGAAGTTGGCGGCGTAAGCCGCTGGCTGCGCGCGGGGCCGGTGCTGGTGCATTCGGGCGCGTTGCTGTTGCCGCTGGTGGCGGTTCTGGCCTCTCGCGCAGAGCGGTTTGGCCCCGCAGTTCTCGGCATGGCGACAGCCGCGCTGGCGGCGCAGCCCGATGCGGGCATGCTCGCAGGGCTAGCAGCGGCAGGCGCGGTGCTTGCGGCAGTCCATCGCTCGGTCGGCTTCGTGCTTGTCGCCGCCGCGAGTGCTGGGCTCGCGGCGCTCACCTTCGGTCGCGGAACGCTCGAGCCGCAGGTCTTCACCGAGGACGTGCTGGTGCAGGTCTGGCACAGTGTTCCGCTCGCCGCGCTGGCCCTGGCTGCGTTGCTGTTCCTCGCCGCCCCCGCGCTGCTGCTGCGCACAGGCCAGATCCCCCGCACCGAGGCCGCCGCACTCGCCGCGCTGCTGGTGACGCTCGGCGCGATGGCCTGCCTTGCCCCCTTCCCCTTCCCCCTGATCGGCTACGGCGCATCGCCCATCCTCGGCTTCGGTCTCGCACTCAGCGCCATGGGGACAGCGCGACAAGCGTGAATTGATCCGCCCTGCGGCTTTGCCTAGACTTTCCCTGAGAGGGGAGAATGCACGCATGGCCTATCCGCAATTGACCGAGGAGCCCGGAGCACTCGCCACGGCCGCCGCGATCCGTGCGGGCACCCTCAGCGCGGTCGAGGCGGTCGACGCGGCGATCCTGCGCACCGACCGGCTCGACTGCGAGATCGACGCGCTGGCGGTTCCGAACTTCGAGGCCGCCTATGCCGAGGCGCGTGCGCTCGATGCGGCAGGGCCGCAGCCCCACCAGCCGCTGTTCGGCGTGCCGATGACGATCAAGGAAAGCTTCGATGTCGCCGGGCTCCCCACAACCTGGGGGCACCCGCGCTTCAAGGACCAACCTGCCCCGAAGGACGCGCTGCTCGTCAGGCGGCTGAAGGCGGCGGGCGCGATCATCATCGGCAAGACCAACGTGCCGGTCGACCTCACTGACTGGCAGAGCTTCAACCCGGTATATGGCCGCACCGCGAACCCCCACAACCCGGATCGCTCCCCCGGCGGATCATCCGGCGGCAGTGCGGCCGCCGTGGCGAGCGGGATGGTCGCCTGCGATTATGGCACCGATATCGGCGGATCGGTGCGCGTGCCCGCGCATTTCTGCGGGGTGTGGGGCCACAAGACGACCTGGGGCCTCGTCCCCAAGCACGGCCACGACTTTCCCGGCATGTCGCGGCGCGAGGGCTTCCTTGCCGCCGCCGACGGGCCGCTCTCCATCGCCGGGCCGCTGGCGCGCAATCCGCAGGACCTCGCCGTGCTGGTCGAGGTCGGCGCGGAAGTCCCGCTGCGCCGCCGCGCGAAGCCGCTCACCGAATGCCGGCTGCTGGCGATCACCGCGCTCCCCGGTGCTCCGGTCGATGCCAGTGTCATGGCCCCGACCGAGGCCGCGCTCGAAGCCCTCGCGCGCGCCGGCGTCCGGATTGACCGGGCGAGCGACCTGCCGCCCGATCAGGCGCGGCATTATCGCAGCTATCTCAAGATGATGAACATCTCCATGTCGGGCGGCGCGCCCGCGCCCGACGGCACCATCGCTAGCGCGCGCGACTGGTTCTCGCTGATGAACGCGCAGGCCGCCTGCGTCGCCGAGTGGGAGGCGCTTTTCGCCGAGTATGACTTCGTCCTCGCCCCGCCCGCCCCGGTGCTCGCAGTGCCGCACGCCGAACAGGCGGTGTTCCGGGGCAAGCTGGTGATCGACGGCAAGGAGGAGCCGGGCAGCTGCGGGCTGGCCTGGTCGGGCATGGCGACCTTCCCGGGCCTGCCCTCGACCGTGCTCCCCATCGGCAGCGGCACCTATCTCGGTGCCGAGCTCCCCTGTGGCATGCAGGTCATCGGCCCGCGCTGGAGCGACCTCGATTGCATCGCGGCGGCAGGGGCGATCGGGAACATCTTGCACAGCTAGGGCGGCTTCGTCATGGCGCGGGGATGAACCATTTCTCCATGCGCACCCTCGCCAAATGGCACATCTGGCTCGGCTGGCTGGTCGGGGTGCCGATCGCCATGTGGCTCGCGACCGGCCTGTTCATGGTCTCGCGCCCGATCGACGAGGTGCGCGGCAATCACCTGCGGATCGAAGGCGAGGCGGTCCCGCTCAAGATGCCGGGCAGTTCGCTCGCGACCGAGGAGGCGAACCTCAGGGAGATGCGGATCGTCATGCAGGGCGGGCGCACGGTGGCGGTGCTGACCGATATGGACGGGTTGGTCAGCCGCGTCGATGTCGCGACCGGCGCGGCCATCCCTGCGCTCGATGCCGCCGCCGCGCGGGCGCTGGTGACCGCGCAGGTCATCGGCGGTGACAAGGTCGAGCGTGTCACGCTCTTCCCGGCCGACCGAACGCCCTTCGATTTCCGCCGCCCGCTCGCCGTCTGGCAGGTGGCGCTCGCGGACGGCACCAATGTCTATGTCGGGCGCGACACCGGCGAGATCGAGGCGGTGCGCACCCGCTGGTGGCGCGCCTTCGATTTTGCCTGGGGCCTGCACATCATGTATCTCTCCGAGCGCGAGGATACCAGCCACCCGGTGCTGATCGTCTTCGCCGCGCTGTCGCTGGCAGGGGCGCTGATCGGCTGCGTGCTGATGTTCCGGCGGCGCCGGGCGCGGCCGGCCCCGGCTCCGCCCGCCGCATGACACCGACCGTCCTCACCCCGATCCTCGATCTGCTCGATCTGGCGGGGATTGCGCTGTTCGCATTGTCGGGCGCGGTGCTCGCGGCGCGGCTGCGGCAGACCTTCGTCACCATGGCCTTCTTCGCGCTGGTGACGGGCGTGGGCGGCGGCACCGTGCGCGACTTGCTGATCGCGGCGCCGGTGTTTTGGATCGACGATCCGTGGGTCGCGGCGGTGTGCCTCGCGACGGCGCTGATCGCGTGGTTCACCCCGGTGCGCTGGTGGGAGGGCAAGGGCTTTGCCTATGCTGACGGCGCGGGGCTGGCCGCCTATGCCGTTCTGGGCAGCGCCAAGGCGCTCGCCTATGGCATCCCGCCGGTGCCTGCCGCGCTGATGGGGGTCATCACCGGCTGCGTCGGCGGGATCATCCGCGACGTGGTTGCAGGCCGCCCGTCGATCATCATGAGCCCCGAACTCTACGTCACCCCCGCCGCGCTGACCTCGGCGCTGAGCGTTGTCGGCATGCTCGCCATGGCCCCGCTAGGCCTGCCGGGCGAGATCGCCTGGGGCTTTGCCTTTGCCTGCGGCTTTGCTTTGAGGAGCGCGGCGATCCGGTGGGAATGGGGCTTGCCGAGCTATGCAGCGGAGCGCGGCGGCAGGGGTTAGCCGCCGGTCGCCTCTTCCAGCGTCTCGGGGATGACCTCGCCGGGGATTGGCCCACCGGGATAGGCCGGAAGCGACGCTGCGGCGGCGGCAGGCGCGCGGGTCGGGGCTACAGCGAGGCCGCCGCGCACCTCGGTCTCCTGCACCGCCATGTCGGGGCGCACCGTCCCGCCGAGCCCGGCGCGCGCGGAGGCGTAGTCCTGCGCGTCCCACTGCCCGTCGCCTGCGCCAACGCTGCTGACGCCGAAGGTGCCGTCATAGTCGATGGTGTCGATGCGGCCATCATTGCCGATCCGGCAGCGGAATTGCGCGCCGTTGAAGATCGAGCCGGTGACCTGCCAGCCGCTGGCGGTGCGCTCGGCATTGTCGACCGTATCGACCCGCACGTCGCGCTCGATCCGGTCAAGGCACATATCGACCGCACTGTCGAGCCCTGCCGAGCCTGCGCGGCGGTCATCGCGGCGGGTGTCGCGACGATCAAAGTCGGCATCGCGGTCCCGGTAACGCGGGTCGCGGTCGATCACCACGACCTCACGCTCACGCTCGCGGCGGCGCTGGGAATCGGCGATGGCGAGTGCGCCGCCAATGATCGCGGCACCGATCAGCACGTCACCCGCATCGATCCGGTTGCGGCGCCAGCCCCGGCGGCCCCAGCCGCAACCCCAGCGGCAGCCCCACTGCGCAGTCTCGGCAGCGGGGTCGAAGCGCGAGGGGGCGGAATAGGTCGATGCCGCAGCCTCGGGCGCCAGCGGCGCTGCCGAAGCGAGGGCGGCAAGAATGGTGGTAGCAGCCAGCGCGGCAAGCACACCGGCGCGCAAAGTCAGAGCCATGATGCTCTCTCCTCCTGTTACAGATGCCGCTCGCCCACCAACGCCCGGTCCGGGAGCACGACTAGCCGCGGCGAGCTTGCGCTGGGCTGAACCGCGCGCCGCACAAGAGCCGCCCCGCGCACCGGGTGGACGGCGGCGGGGCGGGGAGAATGCGCGCAGCGAAAAGGCAGGAACGCCGCGCGCGAAGGGGATCGGCCCAGAGATCAGCGCAGGCGGCGGATCCCGTCGAAGTCGATGTAGGGCGCGCCCCGGCCATCAACCCGGCAGGTGAAGCTGCCGCGATCGCCGCGGCCATAGCCACCGCCAACATCGATCCGGCCGCGCACCCGGAAGCCGTCACGGGTGCGGTCAATGTCGCGGACGTCGATGACGTCGGCATAGCGGTAGCCGCCGAAGCGCCGCGCCTGGTTTTCGGCGGCGCGGACGCAGCGGTCCACCGCCGTGCGCGGGTTGATCCCGAAGCCGCCGCGGTAGCCATAGCGGTCGCCGCGGTACCCGTCGCGGTAGTCGTAGCGGTCGCGGCCGCGGTCACCGTCGAAGGCACCCGCAAGCGCGGCGATCCCGCCAATCACCACCGCACCGGCGATGATCTCGCCCGCGCTGATGCCATCGCGGTCACGGTGATCGCGCGCCATGGCGGGGGTGACGGAAGCAGCGGTCAGCGCGGTCGCAGCGACCGCACCGAGCGCGAACCGGGCCATGTTGCCGGAGGCCAGCCGGTTGGTCTTGGTGGTCATCGAAGCATTCCTCGTTTGGCACCGACTGGCGTGATTGCCGCAGGTGTCGAGGATGTTTTGCGTGATTCGGCGTGAGGCTTTGCTGAATTGGGATGACAGGATTTGTTAAGTTTGTGGGTGTGTTTTCTGAACAGATACGCGCAGCCGCTTACTCCGCCAGCCCCGCCAGCACGTCACGGGTGAAGGCGGCGATGTCGAATCCGCTGCCCGCCGGATCCTCCCCGCGCCGCACGATCACCACCTTCCGCGAGGGGACGATCACCACATATTGCCCGCGGTTGCCGATGGCCGCGAAGGTGTCGGGCGGGACGCCCTCCTCCTTGTTCAGGAGCCAGAACCCCGCGCCGTAGCCGAAAGTGCCGCTGGCAGGCTGCGGGCCGGAAGGGGTGGTGACATATTTCACCCAGCCCTCGGGCAGGATGCGCTCGCCCGAGGGGAGGACGCCGTCGTTCAGATAGAGCTGGCCTAGCTTCGCCAGATCGTCGGCCGTCGACCAGACCTGCGAGGAGAGCACGTAGTTCCCCTGCCAGTCGGTCTCGGCGACCGTGCCCTTCATCCCGAGCTTGGCGAACAGCGCGGCCGGAGGGTGCGTGGCGAAGCTGCCGTTGATCGCGGCGACGGCGGCGAGCGTGTCGTTGTTGGCGTAGCGATAGGTCGCGCCTGGCGGGCTCACCAGCGGCCAGTCGAGCGCCACCTCGTCGACGGTGGCCCCGCCATAATAGAGCGGATCGGTGCGGTTGCCGGGCGTATCGGAATAGCGGCCAGAGGCCATGCGCAAGAGGTGATCGATGGTGATCGCGCGGCGCGGATCATTGTCCGCGAGGCCGAGCCCCGCCGAGGCGTCCACATCCGCCTCCCCGCGATAGACCGCCGCGCCGATCAGTGTCGCCGCAATGCTCTTGGCGACCGAGAAGGTGCGCTGCGGGGTCTTGTCGTCGAAGCCGGGGGCGTAGGACTCGATCGCCAGCGTTCCCTCGTCGAGCACAAGGACTGCCGTGGTGCGCGTGCCCTTGCCGTAATGGCTGGCGCCAAGAGCGCGGCTGATCACTGTGCCGAGTGCATGCCGGGTCCGGACCTTGATCGGCCAGCCATCGGCCTGCGCCACCGAGGCAGCATGCTCGGCTGCAACCGGCACCTGCGGGCTGCTCGAACCGCTGGGCGCGCCGATGGGTAGCACCGAGCACCCGGAATCAGGTCCGTTAAAGGCGGCGATGCGCGCTGGCATGTCCTCAGCCCAAGTCACAGCGACATGGGCGATCTGGTCCCTCGGACCGCGCACTATGTTGTAAGGCAGGTCGGCCACGAGCTTGTCGAGCGGCGCCTGAATCCCGGTCAGTTCCCACTGCATCACGCTTTCAGGTGTGCGAGCCCCGCCATTGGCCTCGGCGCTGCTGATCGCCCCGCACAGCATCAGCGCCTTGTAGCCCGCTGCGAGTGCGCGGTCGTAGCGCGCGCCGAGCGCCTCCTGCTGCGTCTGAGCGGTGGCGGGGACGGCGAAGAGCAGCGCTGTCACTGCGAAGGCGGTGCGGATCATGGCACGCACCCTACCCGGCAACCGCCAAAAGGAAAGGGCCGGAAGCGTTTCCGCCCCGGCCCTTGCCTTGCTTGTGGAAGCCGCTGCTTACGCGTCTTCGTATTCTTCTTCCGATGCGACCGGACCGCTGTCCTGGCCACGCGCGCTCTCGTCGCGGTCGACGAATTCGATAATCGCCATCTGCACCGCATCGCCCGGACGCACGCCAGCGCGAAGCACGCGGACGTAGCCGCCTTCACGATCGGCATAACGTTCGGCCAGCACTTCGAAGAGCTTCTTGAGCTGCGCTTCGTCACCCAGACGGCTCATCGCGAGACGACGGTTCGACAACCCGCCACGCTTGGCCAGCGTGATGAGCTTTTCGACATAGGGGCGCAGTTCCTTGGCCTTGGGCAAGGTGGTCTTGATCTGCTCGTGCTTGATCAGCGCGGCAGCCATGTTGCGGAACAGGGCGTTGCGGTGACCCGTGCGACGGCCCAGCTTGCGGCCCGAAATACCATGACGCATTTGACTTCATCCTTCGTTCGTAGGGAACCCGTGTGAGGTAGCTCCATCCCGGTGGCCGTTCAGGGCCGCCACCTTCGCCCGAAGTGCGAGCCCCCGCCGCCTAGGCAGGGGCTCGCTAATTCATCAGCCGAGCAATTCCTGCTCGAGCTTCTTGGCCATTTCCTCGATGTTCTCGGGCGGCCAGCCCGGGATGTCCATCCCGAGACGCAGGCCCATGCTCGAGAGCACTTCCTTGATCTCGTTCAAGGACTTGCGGCCGAAGTTCGGCGTGCGCAGCATCTCGGCTTCGGTCTTCTGGACCAGGTCGCCGATGTAAATGATGTTGTCGTTCTTGAGGCAATTGGCCGAACGCACCGACAGTTCCAGCTCGTCCACCTTCTTGAGGAGGTAGCGGTTGAGCTGATTGGCGTCGCTCTCTTCCGGCTGCACCGCGTGGCCGATCATCTGGCCGACCGGCTGCGGGATGCCGTCTTCGAAGTGGACGAACAGCGTCAGCTGGTCCTGGAGGATGCGGGCGGCATAGGCCACGGCGTCTTCCGGGGTGACGGTGCCATCGGTCTCGACGATCAGCGAGAGCTTGTCGTAGTCAAGCTCCTGCCCGACGCGGGCGTTCTCGACCTTGTAGCTCACCTGACGCACGGGCGAATAGAGCGAGTCGACCGGGATCAGCCCGATCGGCGCATCGGCCGGACGGTTCGACACTGCGGGCGAGTAGCCCTTGCCGGTGTCGGCGGTGAGCTCCATGTTGAGCGTCGCGCCTTCATCGAGGTGGCAGATCACGAGATCCTTGTTCATCACCTCGATATCGCCGGTGACGGCAATGTCACCCGCGCGCACTTCGCCCGGGCCGGTCGCCGAAAGCTGGAGCCGCTTGGGGCCCTCGCCTTCCATCTTGAGCGCGATCTGCTTGACGTTGAGCACGATGTCGGTGACGTCCTCACGCACGCCCGCGAGGCTCGAGAATTCGTGCAGCACGTTCTCGATCTTGATCGAGGTGATCGCGGCGCCCTGCAGGCTCGAAAGCAGCACCCGGCGCAGCGCATTGCCGAGCGTCAGGCCGAAGCCCCGCTCGAGCGGCTCGGCCACGAAGGTCGCCTTGCGCTGACGATCGCCGCCATCCTTGATTTCCAGGGAGTTGGGTTTCTTGAGTTCCTGCCAGTTCTTGGTGTTGACGGACATGGATTTCCCCTAATTCGCCTTTCGGGCGGTTCAAACTTGGGCGGGCCGGATGCGGGGGCGCGAGCGCGCGGCATCAGACCCGATCGGGCGGCGGAGACGACGCGCGTCTCCGCCATCCCGGCGGATCAGACGCGGCGACGCTTGGAGGGACGGACCCCGTTGTGCGGGATCGGCGTGACGTCGCGGATCGAGGTAATGTTGAAGCCGACAGCTGCAAGACCCCGGAGCGCGCTTTCACGACCCGAACCCGGGCCCTTGACCTCGACTTCGAGGGTGCGCACGCCGTGTTCGGCGGCCTTCTTGCCAGCATCGTCAGCGGCGACCTGCGCGGCATAGGGGGTCGACTTGCGGCTGCCCTTGAAGCCCATCATCCCGGCCGACGACCACGAGATGGCATTGCCCTGCGCGTCGGTGATGGTGATCATGGTGTTGTTGAAGCTTGCGTTGATGTGCGCAACGCCGCTGGTGATGTTCTTCTTGTCACGGCGCCGGATACGGCCTGGTTCGCGTGCCATCTTTGAAATTCCTCTAGCTCGTCAGAAGGAAAAAGCGGGTGAGCCCGAAGGCCGCCTGCTTACTTCTTCTTGCCCGCGATGGGCTTGGCCTTGCCCTTGCGGGTGCGGGCGTTGGTGTGAGTGCGCTGGCCGCGAACGGGCAGACCCGAGCGGTGACGCAGGCCGCGATAGGCACGCAGGTCCATCAGGCGCTTGATGTTCATCGCGGTGTTGCGACGCAGGTCGCCTTCCACGGTGAAATCGGCATCGATGGTTTCGCGGATGCGCAGGATCTCTTCATCCGAGAGGTCCTGCACGCGCGCGGTGTGCGCGATGCCGAGCTTGTCAGCGATCTGGACGGCGGTCGTGCGACCGATCCCGTGAATATAGGTCAGCGCGATGATCACGCGCTTGTTGGTGGGGATATTGACCCCGGCAATACGAGCCACTTATTTCTCCATGCTCCACAGGGGCTTACGGGCCTTAAGGGACCACCCCTATCTCAACGCTCATTCATTCCCATGTTCGCTTGCCGCAAGGGACTGGCGCGAGGCCAGATCACAAACGGCAAAAAGTCCGGTCGGCACGCGCAAGGGCGATGCCTGCCGAACTTGCTTCGAACATGTCGAATGAGGGGCGCGCATAGGCTGATTCGCCCGGGGCGTCAACCGCTTCGCTTTGAAACCTTACAATGAAGCAAACGCCTCTGCGCATCAAGCAGATAGCAACGCGCCCTGCCCGCGTTTACGACCCGGGCTTGTCGTCGAGATCGCTGAAGGCCTCATCGACCGAACCGGGCTTGGGGGTGGGCTTCGGGGTCGGTTTGGGCGCAGGCTTGGGCGCGCTGGCCGGAGGCGTCACAGCGGGCTTGGGCGCTGCTGCAGCCGGCGCGGAAGCGGGCTTCGGCGCGCTGCCGGCGGGAGTGGTCGCTGGCTTGGGCGCGCCGGCAGAAGGCGCGGACCCAGGCTTGGGCGCTGTCGCTGGCGGGGCTGTGGCCGGCTTGGCCACGCTCGCGGCGGGAGCTGCTGCGGGCTTGGGTGCGATGGCGCTTGCAGCGGGCTTGCCTGCCGCAGGCTGTGTCGTCGTCGCGGGAGCGTCCGCCGGCACCGGATCGGGCGCAGGCGCAGGCGGCGGCGGCAGGGCGACGACCCCCAGCGGCTTCGCCAAAGCGGCAAGCTGGGTCGCCATCACCCCGTCGACCGCCTTGGAAATCACCGGCACCTCGTAGCGCATCGACCCGCCGACATTATATTCCCACACGATCCGCGTGCCTTTCTCGTGCTTGCTGAGCACGATCGTCAGCACGCCCGTCACCGGCTCGCTCTGGAGCGGGCCGAGGCTGCCGATCATCCGCAGCGCGGCCTCGGGATAGGCCTGGACCACGCGCATGTGCTCGACGCTGCCTTGCAGCGTGAAGCGTCCGGGCTCGTCGACCTCGGGGATGGTCTCGCAAAAGCACCCGCCCGCCTGCGGGGTCAGGGTGAGGTTCTTCGCATCACCCGACCAGGTGTGCGCTTTGTCCCACCAGCTCGCCGGGCTGATCAGCGCGAGCCACACTTCCTTGGGAGTGGCGCTCACCACCACCTCGTTGCGCGAGACGAAGCCGATCTCGGTGGAGCGCGTCACTTCGGCTGCGGCAGGCGCCGTCACGAGCGCCGCAAGCGCGGCTGCCATCACCGGAAATTTCAAGGCAAGACCCTCCCTTGCGAAACCGTGCCGGCAAGGCTGCGGCAAAAGAGCGCGAGGCACAAGCCCCCTGCCCTCACCGCTCAGCTGCCGAGGATCGTGTCGATCTGCCCTGCGACCGTATCGATTGCCGCCATCCCGTCAATCCGGCTGACGATGCCGCGCGCTTCATAGCCCGGCAGGATCGGCGCGGTCTTGGCGCGGTATTCGGCCATGCGGGTGCGCACGGTTTCCTCGTTGTCGTCGGGGCGCCGCTTGAACTCGGTGCTGCCGCAGGTGTCGCACACGCCCTCGACCTTGGGCGGGTTGGCGGTGTCGTGATAGAGCGTGCCGCAATTGCCGCAGGAGAAGCGGCCGGTGATGCGTTCGACCAGCGCGTCCTCATCAACCTCGAGCTCGATCACATGGTCTAGCACGCGGCCGTTTCTGGCGAGGATCGCATCGAGCGAATCCGCCTGCGCGGCGGTGCGCGGGTAGCCATCGAAGATCGCGCCCGTTTCAGGCGCCATCGCGGCGAGTTCGGCGTCGATCAGGTCGGAGACGATCTCGTCCGAGACCAGCTCGCCGCGCTCCATGACTTCCTTGGCGCGCAGGCCCACCGGGGTGCCCGCCTTGACCGCGGCGCGCAGCATGTCGCCGGTGGAGAGCTGGCGCATGCCATGCCGCTCGACCAGTCCCGCGCTCTGCGTTCCCTTGCCGGCGCCGGGAGGGCCAAGAAGAATGATGTTCACGAACCGTCCCCCAATATCGCCGCGGATCAGTGCCACGCGCGTTCCTTCAGACTTACGGGTTCAACCAAGCGGGTGGGCGCGTCAAGCCGACTAATGTCGGATATCAGCGCATCCGGCCCTTGAGCTTGGCCTTCTTGATGAGGTCGCCATATTGCAGCGCCAGCAGGTGCGACTGGATCTGGCTGATGGTGTCGACCGTGACGTTGACCACGATCAGCAGCGAGGTGCCGCCGAGGATCAGCGGGATCCCGGTCTGCGAAATCACCGCCTCGGGCAGCACGCAGACCACCGTCAGATAGATCGATCCGATCACGGTGATGCGGGTGAGGACATATTCGAGATAGTCCGCGGTGCGCTTGCCGGGACGGATGCCGGGGATCGAGCCGCCGTTCTTCTTGAGGTTGTCGGCCGTCTCCTCCGGGTTGAACACAACCGCGGTGTAGAAGAAGCAGAAGAAGATGATCCCGAGCGCATAGAGCGTCAGATAGAGCGGCTGGCCGTGCTGGAGATACTGGTTCATCGTCTGCAGCACGTCATAGGTGGTCGTGCCCGGCTGGATCGAACCGCCCACCAGCTGCGTGATGGTCAGCGGCAGCAGCAGCAGCGAGCTGGCAAAGATCGGCGGGATCACGCCCGCGGTGTTGATCTTGAGCGGCAGGTAGGAACGCTCGGCCTGCATCATCCCGCGCTCGGTCGCGCGCTTGGGATACTGGATCGTGAGGCGGCGCTGGGCGCGCTCCATGAAGGCGATGCCAAGGATCAGGAACGCCACCATCACGATGAAGCCGATGATCGCGATCTCCGAGATCGCTCCGGTGCGGCCGCCCTCGAACAGGCTGCCGACGAGCTGCGGGAAGGCGGCAACGATGCCGGCCATGATGATCAGCGAAACGCCGTTGCCGATCCCGCGGCTGGTGATCTGCTCGCCGAGCCACAGCAGGAACATCGTCCCGCCGGTCACATTGATGATCGTGGTGACGTAGAACAGCGGGCTGGTGTCGACCGCGATGCCCTGCGCGACCGCGTTCGCTGCGACGGCATAGCCCTGGATGATGCACAGCAGCACCGCGCCGTAGCGGGTGTACTGGTTCAGCTTCTGCCGCCCGCTCGCCCCGTCCTTCTTGAGCGCGGCCAGCGCCGGGTGCAGCGCCGACGCCATCTGCACCACGATCGAAGCGGTGATATAGGGCATGATGCCCACCGCGATCAGGCTCATGCGCTCAAGCGCGCCGCCCGAGAAGGCATTGAACAGGTCGAGGATCGTGCCCGAAGCGCGGTCGTTGAACTCGGCGAGCTTGACCGGGTCGATCCCCGGCAGCGGCACGAAGCTCAGGAAGCGGAAGACAATCAGCGCACCGATGGTGAACCAGATGCGTTGCTTGAGCTCGGTCGCCTTGGCGAAATTGCCAAGGTTGAGGTTGCTCGCGATATTGTCGGCGCGTGATGCCATGGGAACAGGTCGATCCTAGCTCTTGATCCGGGCGCGCCCTCGAATGTGAGCCCTTCGCAAAGGGCCGCCGGGGCACGCGAGAGCGTAAATAGGGAGCGCGGGGGCTCTTGTCGAACCCCCGCGCACCACCTTTTGTCGATTACTTGGCCTTGGCGGCCTTGTTCGCGTCGCGGCGGGCCAGCTTCTTCTCGTGCTCGGGGGTCGGCTCGGGCGCCACTTCGACGCTGCCGCCGGCCTTTTCGACCGCAGCGATCGCGCCCTTGGTCGCGCCGGTCACGGCGAAGGTTGCCTTGGCGGTGATCTCACCCTTGCCGAGCAGGCGCACGCCGTCCTTGCCGCCGCGCACCAGGCCCGCTGCACGCAGCGCGTCTTCGGTGATGGTGGCCGAGGCATCGAGCTTGCCCGCGTCGATGAACTTCTGGATCATGCCGATGTTCACTTCGGCGTAATCCTTGGCGAAGGGGTTGTTGAAGCCGCGCTTCGGCAGGCGCATGTGGAGCGGCATCTGGCCGCCCTCGAAGCCCTTGATGGCCACGCCCGAACGGGCCTTCTGGCCCTTCTGGCCGCGCGCCGAGGTCTTGCCCTTGCCCGAGCCGATACCACGGCCGACACGGATGCGGCCCTTGCGGGCACCGGCATTGTCGCGGATGTTATTCAGTTTCATGTGTGCACTCGCTTTCGCTTTTGTCGCGCTGATAGAAAGGAAGGCCCCGACTTAGCGGGGCCTTGCCTGATGTCTTAGTCGATCACCTGCACCAGATGCGGGATCTTGGCGATCGCGCCGCGCACCTCAGGGGTGTCCTGACGCTCGACGATCTTGTGCATCTTGTTCAGCCCCAGACCGATGAGGATTTGGCGCTGGCTGGCGGGGCGACGGATCGGCGAGCCGATCTGCTTGATCTTGATGGTAGCCATCTTCGATTACTCCACGATCGCGGCAGCTTCGGCTTCCGCCTCGACTGCGCTGGCCCCGCCGCGACCCAGGAGGTCGGCAACCTTCTTGCCGCGACGCTGCGCGACCGACTTCGGCGAAGTCTGGTCGGAGAGCGCGTCGAAGGTGGCGCGGATCATGTTGTAAGGGTTCGAGGTGCCGACCGACTTGGTCACCACGTCGGCAACGCCGAGGCTCTCGAACACGGCGCGCATCGGACCGCCGGCGATGATGCCGGTGCCCGGAGGCGCGGTGCGAACGGTGACCTTGCCTGCGCCGAAACGGCCATTGCCGTCATGATGCAGGGTGCGACCTTCCTTGAGGGGCACACGGATCATCTTCTTGCGCGCCGCAGCGGTCGCCTTGGTGATCGCCTCGGGCACTTCGCGGGCCTTGCCGTGGCCGAAGCCGACGCGGCCCTGGCCGTCGCCGACCACGACCAGCGCTGCAAAGCCGAAGCGCTTGCCGCCCTTCACGGTCTTGGAGACGCGGTTGATGTGCACCAGCTTCTCGATGATGCCGTCATCTTCCTCGGGCTTGCCGCCGCGACGGTCGTCGCGACCGCCACGGCCGCGGCCACGGTCGCCGCCTTCGCGGTTGCCGCCACGCCCACGGCCACGACGGCCCTGGTTGTCACCGGCGTCGCCAGCTTCGACCGCCACATCGGGGGTGTCGATGGTGTTTTCGTCAGCCATGATCAGAACTCCAGCCCGCCTTCACGGGCGGCATCGGCCAGCGCCTTGACGCGGCCATGGAACAGGAAGCCGCCGCGATCGAACACGACAGTCGTCACACCCGCCTTCTTGGCGGCCTCGGCGATCTGCTTGCCAACCTCAACGGCAGCGTCGACATTCGCGCCGCTCGCCTTGGCGCCAAGCGTCGAGGCGGCAGCAACGGTCTTGCCGGCCGCATCGTCGATGATCTGGGCGTAGATGTGACGGCCGGTGCGGTGCACCGACAGACGGGGCTTGCCACCGGCACGGGCGCGAAGCGCAGTGCGAACCCGGCGACGGCGACGTTCGAAAAGGGAAAGCTTTGCCATCTTATCTCTTCTTCCCTTCCTTGCGGAAGATAAACTCGCCCTTGTAGGCGATCCCCTTGCCCTTGTAGGGCTCGGGCTTGCGCCAGCGGCGGATTTCGGCGGCAAACTGGCCGACGGCCTGCTTGTCGGTGCCGGAAATCTCGATCGTGGTCTGGTCGGGGGTCTTGACCTCGAGGCCCTCGGGCACCGGCAGGTCGACATCGTGGCTGTAGCCGAGCTGCAGCTTCAGCGTCTTGCCCTGCGCATTCGCACGGTAGCCGACGCCCTTGATGACGAGCACCTTGGTGAAGCCGGCGCTGACGCCTTCCACCAGGTTCGACACCAGCGTGCGCTGCATGCCCCAGAACGCGCGGGCCTGCTTGCTGTCATTGGCCGGCTTCACGACGATCTCGCTCTCTTCGACCTTGTAGTCGATGAGTTCGGACAGACCGAGGGTCAGGGTGCCCTTGGGGCCCTTGACCGTGAGGGTGCCGTTGTCGATCGCGGCGGTGACACCGCCCGGGATCGCCACCGGCTTTTTACCGATGCGGCTCATCAGAACACCTCCGCCAGGACTTCGCCGCCGACGTTGTGGCTACGTGCTTCGGCATCCGAAAGCACGCCGCGCGGCGTCGAGACGATGGTGATGCCCAGGCCATTGCGGATCGTCGGGAGTTCCTTGGAACCCGAATAGACCCGGCGGCCCGGCTTCGAGACGCGCGCCACGTGCTTGATCGCGGGCTCGCCTTCGAAATACTTCAGTTCGATCCGCAGCGCCTTGTGCTTGCCCGAGGTGTCTTCGGAATAGCCACGGATGTAGCCTTCCCGCTGAAGCACTTCGAGCACGCTCGCACGCAGGTTGCTCGCCGGGGTCAGGACAGAGTCCTTCTTGGCGCGCTGGCCGTTGCGGATGCGGGTGAGCATGTCACCCAGAGGATCGGTCATTGCCATTGTCTATTCCTCACCAGCTCGACTTGGTCAGGCCGGGGATCATGCCCCGGTTGCCAAGCTGACGCAGTTCGATGCGGTTGATGCCGAACTTGCGGTAATAGCCGCGCGGGCGGCCGGTGGTGGCGCAACGGTTGCGCACCCGGGTCGGGTTCGCGTTGCGCGGAAGCTCAGCCATCTTGAGCCGGGCCATAAGGCGCTCGGTCTCGTCGAGGCTTTCGTCGTCGGCAATCGCCTTCAGCTTCTCGTACTTCGCAGCATACTGCTTCACGAGCTTCTTGCGACGCTCATTCTTGTTGATGGAACTCAGTTTCGCCATGGACTTAAGCTCTCTGCTTTCGTGTCTCTAAGCAGAAGCGGCTCACGCCGCTTCCTTCTGTTCGGTGGTCTTGGCGCCGGGAGCCTCGCCCTGGAAGGGGAAGCCGAACAGGCGCAGCAGCTCGCGCGCCTCTTCGTCGGTCTTGGCGGTGGTGGTGACGATGATGTCCATCCCGCGCACCTTCTCGATCTTGTCGTAGCTGATTTCGGGGAACACGATCTGTTCCTTCAGCCCCATCGCGTAATTGCCGCGGCCGTCGAACGACCTGGCGTTCAGCCCGCGGAAGTCGCGGATGCGCGGCATGGCGACAGTGACGAGACGATCGAGAAATTCATACATCCGCTCACGGCGCAAGGTCACCTTGCAACCGATCGGCATGCCTTCACGCAGCTTGAACTGCGCGATCGACTTCTTGGCGATGGTGATGACCGGCTTCTGGCCGGCGATCAGCGCCATTTCCTCGGCAGCGATCTGAACCTTCTTCTTGTCCTGGCTCGCCTCGCCCACGCCCATGTTAAGCGTGATCTTCTCGAGCTTGGGCACTTCCATGCGGTTCTTGTAGCCGAACTTTGCAGTCATGGCCGCGACGATCTCGTTGTCGTACTTGGCCTTCATCCGGGCGGTATAATCAGCCATCGATGGTCTCCCCACTCTTGACTGCAACGCGCACCTTCTTGCCGTCCTTCACTTCGAAACGGACGCGGGTGGCCTTGCCGGTCTTGGGATCAGCCAGCGCGACCTTCGAAATGGCCATCGGCGCGGCAAAGCGGTCGATGCCACCCTGGGGGTTGGCCTGGCTGGGCTTGCGGTGACGGGCGACGACGTTCACGCCATCGACAACAACCTTGCCGTCCTTGGGCATGACCTGCGCAACCGTACCGGTGCGGCCCTTGTCCTTGCCCGACAGCACGACGACGCTGTCACCCTTCTTGATCTTCGCGGCAGCCATCACAGCACCTCCGGCGCGAGCGAAATGATCTTCATGAAGCCTTTCGAGCGCAGTTCGCGCACCACGGGGCCAAAGATACGGGTGCCGATCGGCTCCTCGTTCTTGTTCACGAGCACCGCGGCATTGGTGTCGAAGCGGATGACGGTGCCATCCGGACGACGCACGTCCTTGCGGGTGCGCACGATCACCGCGCGGTGCACGTCGCCCTTCTTGACCTTGGTGCGCGGCTGCGCCTCCTTGATGGAGACGACGATCACATCGCCGACGCCCGCGGTACGACGCTTCGACCCGCCCAGCACCTTGATGCACTGGACGCGCTTGGCGCCGCTATTGTCCGCGACGTCGAGATTGGATTGCATCTGGATCATTGATCCGTCTTCCTTCTCATTGGCTTACCGGGACACCCGATCCGACCGGGGCCTGGCAGTTCCGTCTACGTTTCAGTTACCCGCAGCCGCGACGTCGAGGTCGGCTTCCACCGCCTGCACGCCGCCTGCCACGACCCGGTCCTTGACGATCCAGGTCTTGGTCTTGGACATCGGGCGGGTCTCTTCGATCCGCACCACGTCACCCACGGTGTATTCGTTCGTCTCGTCGTGCGCGTGATACTTCTTCGAACGACGGATGATCTTCCCGTAGAGCGGGTGCTTCACCTTGCGTTCGACCAGCACGGTCACGGTCTTGTCGGTCTTGTCGGAGGTCACAGTCCCGACGAGGATGCGCTTGGGCATGTGCTTTCTCCTTACGCCTTCACGGCGGCGGCTTTCGCCGCACGCTCGCTTTGCAGCGTCTTGATCTGCGCGATGGCCCGGCGCACCTGACGGATGCGCGACGGGGCTTCGAGCTGGTTGGTCGCAGCCTGGAACCGCAGGTTGTACTGCTCGCGTTTGAGCTCGGTGAGCTCGGCGGTCAGCTGGTCATCGGTCTTGGTGCGAAGGTCCGCGATATCGGCCATTATTCGCCTCCCAGGTGGCTGGTGTCGCCGAGCCGGGCAACAACCTTGGTCTTGATCGGCAGCTTCATGGCTGCACGCTCGAAGGCTTCGGCGGCCAGCGGGCCGGCCACGCCGTCGAGTTCGAACAGGATACGGCCCGGCTTCACCTTGGCCGCCCAGTATTCGACCGAACCCTTGCCCTTACCCTGACGGACTTCGGCAGGCTTCTTGGACACGGGCACATCGGGGAACACGCGGATCCAGAGACGACCCTGACGCTTGATGTGACGGGTGATCGCACGGCGCGCGGCTTCGATCTGGCGGGCGGTAACCCGCTCGGGCTCAAGCGCCTTCAGCCCGTAGGAGCCGAAGTTGAGGGTGGTGCCGCCCTTGGCATCGCCCTTGATCCGGCCCTTGAACTGCTTGCGGAACTTGGTCTTTTTCGGTTGCAACATGGTCTGTTACCTCAACGAGCCGGGCGGACGCCGGAAGTCTGGGCTTCCATCATCAGGCGGTCCTGCGCGGTCGGATCATGGGCGAGGATCTCGCCCTTGAAGATCCACACCTTGATCCCGATGATCCCGTAGGCGGTGAGCGCCTCGGTCTCGGCGTAATCGATGTTCGCACGCAGGGTGTGAAGCGGCACGCGGCCTTCGCGATACCATTCGACGCGGGCGATTTCCGCCCCGCCCAACCGGCCGCCGCACACGATCTTGATGCCTTCGGCACCCAGACGCAGCGCCGACTGCACCGCGCGCTTCATCGCCCGGCGGAACGCCACGCGGCGCACCAGCTGATCGGCGATGCCTTGCGCGACGAGCTTGGCGTCGATTTCCGGCTTGCGGATTTCGACGATGTTCAGCTTCACGTCGCTCGCGGTCATGGTGGCGAGCTTAGAGCGCAGCTTTTCGATGTCCGCGCCCTTCTTGCCGATGATGACACCGGGACGGGCCGCATAGATCGACACGCGGCACAGCTTGGCCGGACGCTCGATCACCACCTTGGAAACCGCCGCCTGGGGCAGGTTCTTCATGATGTACTTGCGGATCGCGATGTCTTCCTTGAGCAGCTGCGCATAATCACGCCCTTCGGCGTACCAACGGCTGTCCCAGGTGCGGTTGATCTGCAGACGCAGACCGATCGGATTGCTCTTCTGACCCATCTCAGGCCTCCTCTGCTTCGCGAACGACGATCCGCAGACGCGAGAACGGCTTGAGGATCCGGGTCGACTTGCCGCGGCCACGGGTGTGGAAGCGCTTCATCGTCACCGACTTGCCCACGCTCGCTTCAGCGACGACCAGCGCGTCGACATCGAGGTTGTGGTTGTTTTCCGCATTGGCGATCGCCGAGGCGAGCACCTTGCTCGCATCGCGCGCCATCGCCCGCTTCGAGAAGGCGAGGATGTTCAACGCCTCTTCGGCCTTCTTGCCACGGATCAGGGCAGCGACGAGGTTGAGCTTCTGCGCCGAACCACGGATCGTGGTGCCGACGGCCAGCGCCTCGTTATCGCCCACGCGGCGGGGTGCTTTTGCCTTGCCCATTAGCGCTTGCCCTTCTTGTCGGCAGCGTGACCGGGGAAGGTGCGCGTGGGCGCAAATTCACCGAGCTTGTGGCCGACCATTTCTTCCGAAACCGAAACGGGAATGAACTTGTGCCCGTTGTAGACGTTGAAGGTGAGCCCGACGAACTGCGGCAGGATCGTCGAACGCCGCGACCAGGTCTTGATCGGCTTGGCGTTCGTGGTCTCCTGCGCTTCCTCTGCCTTCTTCAGCAGGCTCAGCTCGACAAACGGACCTTTCCAGACGGAACGTGCCATCGTCTCTTACCTCTTCTTCTTCGCGTGACGCGAACGGATGATCATCTTGTCCGTCTGCTTGTTGTGGCGCGTGCGGGCACCCTTGGTCGGCTTGCCCCACGGGGTCACCGGGTGGCGACCGCCCGAGGTCCGGCCTTCACCACCACCATGCGGGTGGTCGACCGGGTTCTTCGCAACGCCGCGGGTCAGCGGACGCTTGCCCATCCACCGGCCGCGACCGGCCTTGGCAAGGTTCTGGTTGGCGTTGTCGGGGTTCGACACCGCACCCACCGTGCCCATGCAATCGGCGCGCAGGTAACGCTGCTCGCCCGAGTTGAGGCGGACGATCACGAAAGCGCGGTCACGGCCGACGACCTGGACATAGGTGCCGGCCGAACGGGCGATCTGGCCGCCCTTGCCCGGCTTCATCTCGACATTGTGGCAGATCGTGCCGACCGGCATCTGGCCGAGCAGCATCGCATTGCCGGGCTTGGTGTCGACCTTTTCACCGGCCACAACCTGATCACCCACAGCCAGACGCTGCGGCGCGAGGATGTAGGCCTGCTCGCCGTCTTCGTACGTCACCAGTGCGATGAAGGCGGTGCGGTTGGGGTCATATTCCAGACGCTCGACGGTGGCCGGCATGTCCCACTTGCGACGCTTGAAGTCGATGAAGCGGTACTTCTGCTTGTGGCCCCCGGCGATCCCGCGCGAGGTGACGTGGCCCTTGTTGTTGCGGCCACCGGTCTTGCGCTTGCCTTCGGTCAGCGCCTTGACCGGCTTGCCCTTGTAGAGCGCCGACTTGTCGACCAGAATCAGACCGCGGCGGGCGGGACTGGTCGGCTTGTAGTTCTTGAGTGCCATTGTTCGTTTCTCCGTCCCTGGCCTCAGATACCGCTGGTGATGTCGATCATTTCACCCTCGGCGAGGGTGACAATGGCCTTCTTCACGTCGGAGCGCTGATAGGCCTTGCCCTTCCAGCGCTTGGTCTTGCCCTTCTGGATCAGGGTGTTCACGGCGACGACCTTCTTGTCGTAGATCGCCTCGATCGCTTCCTTGATCTGCGGCTTGGTCGCGTTGCCGGCGACCTTGAAGACCACGGCGTTCGCTTCGGACGCGAGGGTCGACTTTTCGGTGATGTGCGGCGCGATGATCACATCATAGTGACGCGCGTCGACAGTCTGCTTCTTAGCCATTGAAGCGCGCCTCCAGCTTTTCGACAGCGGCCTTGGTCAGCACCAGCGTGTCGTGGTTGAGGATGTCGTAGACATTGGCACCGATCGCGGGGAGCACGTTGATGCCCGGCAGGTTGCCGGCGGCCTTCTTGAAGCCTGCGTCGACCTGCTCGCCGTCGATCACCAGCACCTTGCCGGTCAGACCGGCCTTGGTGAGCTGACCCTTCAGCGCCTTGGTCTTGACGTCGGCCAGCTCGAGGCTGTCGACCACGATCAGGCCGCTCTTGGCCTTGGTCGAGAGCGCCATCTTGAGACCCAGCGCGCGGACCTTCTTGTTGAGCGACTGCTCGAAGTCACGCTTGCGCGCACCGTGAGCCTTGCCGCCGCCGATGAAGATCGGAGCTGCGCGGTCGCCGTGACGGGCGGTACCGCCGCCCTTCTGCTTGCCGAACTTCTTGCCGGTGCGGGCCACATCCGAACGCTCACGCGTCGGACGGGCGGTCCCGCGGCGGTTCTCGAGCTGCCAGGTAACGACCCGGTGCAGGATGTCGGCGCGCGGCTCGATGCCGAACACGTCATCCGAAAGCTCGATGTCTGCGCCCTTGACCGCAGTACCGTCGATGTTCTGAACCTTGATCTTCATGGCTCAGCCTTCCTTGTTTTCTTCGGTGGCCGGTGCGTCGATTTCGACGGCTTCGGTCACGATGGCTTCGTCGGCCGCAGCTTCGATGACCGAGGGGGTCTCGTCAGCAGTGTGCGGAGCCTTCTTGTCGAGCACGGCGCCCGGGAACGGCAGGCCCTCGGGGGCCTTCAGCTTCACCGCGTCGCGGACGAGCAGCCAGCCATTCTTCGCGCCCGGGACCGAACCCTTGACGAAGAGGAGGCCGCGCTCGGCGTCGGTGCGGACGATTTCGAGGTTCTGCTGGGTGCGCTGACGGTCGCCCATGTGGCCGGCCATCTTCTTGCCCTTGAACACGCGGCCCGGATCCTGACGGTTACCGGTCGAACCATGGGCACGGTGCGAGATCGAGACGCCGTGCGTCGCGCGCATACCGCCGAAGCCCCAGCGCTTCATCGCGCCGGCAAAGCCCTTGCCCTGCGTGTGGCCGGTGATGTCGACCATCTGGCCGGCAATGAAATGCTCGGCACTGATGGTAGCGCCAACCGGGACCAGCGCTTCTGCGCCGTCGACACGGAATTCGGCGACCTGCTTCTTCAGGCCGACATCGGCCTTGGCGAATTGTTCACGCTGCGGCTTGGCAACGTTCTTGTGCTTGGCTTCGCCCGCGCCGAGCTGGACCGCGAAATAGCCATCGCGGTCTTCAGTCCGGTGCGAGACCACCTGGCAATCTTCCAGCGACAGAACGGTCACGGGCACGTGCCGTCCATCCTCCTGGAAGAGGCGGGTCATCCCGACTTTCTTTGCGATAACGCCGGTGCGCATCGTCAGTTACTCCTCAACAGAGGCACCCTGCAGACCATCCGCAAGGTGCGTGTGAGACCGCAGATGCAAATGCAGCTGCGGCCCCGTTCAGCCCATAATGTCATGCATCGCCCCGTCCGGGCTGAGTGCCTCCGCTGGCCGGGTGGCCGCTGGAAGCGAGACGGGGGACGCAGCCCGGAGAGTTTCTCCGGCGGTATCCACCCTATCGTCAGGCGGAGCTTCAAGAGCTCCAACGATAGAGGCCCCCGCGCAAGCGGGGGCATTTCGGCTGGCTTAGGCCAGCTTGATCTCGACGTTCACGCCGGCAGCCAGATCGAGCTTCATCAGCGCGTCCACGGTCTGGGCGTTGGGCTGCACGATGTCGAGCAGCCGCTTGTAGGTGCGCACCTCGAACTGCTCGCGCGACTTCTTGTCGACGTGCGGACCGCGGTTCACGGTGAACTTCTCGATACGCGTCGGCAGGGGAATGGGGCCGCGAATAAGTGCGCCGGTCCGGCGGGCCGTATCTGCGATCTCACCAGTGGCCTGGTCGAGAACGCGGTGGTCGAACGCCTTGAGGCGAATACGGATATTCTGAGCTTCCATGTCCTACTACCGATGCGAAAGAGCCAAGGAGCCGCCGGGGGCTTCCCGGCATTTCCCAAAAACAAAGACCGCCCCGCTTAGCTCGGTTTCCCGGAGCGGGCGGCCTTCCTCAAAACTCGTGCCTTCCGGAGACGAATCTCCGTTGGGGATGCGCGCCTATACGGGCAGCGCCTGTCCAAAGCAAGGGCTCTCCGACCGAAAATTACATGACCGTGAAACGACTGCAATTCCGCGGCGAAAAGGGCGCCCTGCCCTGACTAAAAAAGGCCCGGCAGCTCCCCTAGGAGCGCCGGGCCTCGTTTCGTTCAGTCAGCCTCCGGGTGGAGGCAGAACCTTACTTGGTGATCTTGGCGACGACGCCCGAACCCACGGTGCGGCCACCTTCGCGGATCGCGAAACGCAGGCCTTCGTCCATGGCGATCGGAGCAATCAGCTTGACGCCGATGGTCACGTTGTCGCCCGGCATCACCATTTCGGTGCCTTCGGGAAGGATCACTTCGCCGGTCACGTCGGTGGTGCGGAAGTAGAACTGCGGGCGGTAGTTGGCGAAGAACGGCGTGTGACGGCCACCTTCGTCCTTCGACAGCACGTAGACCTCGGCGCTGAACTCGGTGTGCGGGCTGACCGAACCGGGCTTGCAGAGAACCTGGCCGCGCTCGACCTCTTCACGGGCAACGCCGCGGATCAGGGCGCCGACGTTGTCGCCAGCTTCACCGCGATCGAGCAGCTTGCGGAACATTTCCACGCCGGTGACGGTGGTCTTGCGGGTGTCCTTGATGCCGACGATTTCGACTTCGTCACCCACGTTGACGATGCCGGTTTCGATACGGCCGGTAACCACGGTGCCGCGACCCGAGATCGAGAACACGTCTTCGATCGGCATCAGGAACGGCTTGTCGACCGGACGGTCGGGCTGCGGGATGAAGCTGTCGACGGCTTCGATCAGGGCAATGACCGAATCCTTGCCGATGGCGTCATCGCGGCCTTCAAGCGCGGCCAGAGCCGAACCCTTGACGATCGGAATATTGTCACCGTCAAAGTCGTACGACGAGAGCAGCTCGCGCACTTCCAGTTCGACGAGCTCAAGGATTTCCTCGTCGTCAACCTGGTCGACCTTGTTCATGTACACGACCAGCGCGGGCACGCCGACCTGACGGGCGAGCAGGATGTGCTCACGGGTCTGCGGCATCGGGCCGTCGGCGG
>PNKW01000038.1 GCA_013822695.1 Erythrobacter sp.
TGCGCTGGAAAGAGGCTCAAAGGGGATCAATCGATGCAAGCGCAAATGCTCGCGCCCGCCGCCGTGCTGGTGGTGTGGACGCTCATCATGCTGTTCTGGACTGCGGGGGTCCGCCTGCCCGCGCTGAAGAAGGCCGGGATCGATCTTGGCGCCCGGCCGGGAGGGCGCGGGCAGGATCTCGAAGGCGCGGTCGATCCGAAGATCAACTGGCCCTCGCACAATTATTCGCACCTCGTCGAGCAGCCGACGGTGTTCTACCCCACGGTGGTGATCCTGGCGATGATGGGCGCAAACGGTGTCGATGTGGGGCTTGCATGGGCCTATGTGGCTTTGCGGATCGTGCACTCGATCTGGCAGGCGACGGTCAACAAGGTGCCCGTGCGCTTCCTGCTGTTCATCACCTCCACGCTTGCGCTTGTCGCGCTCGCTCTGCGCGCCTGTGCGGTGACGCTGCTCGCCGACCCTTCTGCCATCCCCGCCTGAGGACGAGATCATGATCGGAATGGATATTCTTCAGCCCGTTGTCGCGCTGCTGGCGTGGACGATGGTGATGTGGGTGTGGATGTATGCGACCCGCATCCCGGCGATGCTCAAGGCGGGGATCGATGCCAAGGGCATGGTCGGCTCGACCGGAGCATCCCTGCGGGCGCAGCTTCCCGAAAACGTGAGCTGGAAGGCCGACAACTACAACCACCTGCACGAGGCGCCGACGCTGTTCTACGCGGTCGCGATCGTGCTGGCGATCATCGGTCAGGGCGACGGGTTCAACACCGTTCTCGCCTGGGCCTATGTGATCCTGCGGGTGCTGCATTCGATCGTGCAGTCGACCGTCAACCGCGTGGCGCTGCGCTTCGCGCTGTTCGCACTGTCGAGCCTCGCACTGATGGCGCTGATCCTGCACGCCGCGATTGCGGTGTTCTGAGAGCCGCGAGGCGGCGGAGTTCTACTCCGCCGCCTCGGCCTGCTGCTCGGCGTGGGCGCGCGACGCCAACCAACGCTCTCCGTCGAGCGCCGCCATGCAGCCCATCCCCGCCGCGGTCACGGCCTGACGGTAGACGTGATCGGTCACGTCACCGGCCGCGAACACGCCCGGGATCGCGGTCTTGGGCGTGCCGGGCTCGGTGAGCAGGTAGCCGCTCTCGTCCATCGGCAGCTTGCCGACGAACAGCGAGGTCGCCGGCGCATGGCCGATCGCGACGAAGGCGCCGTCGGTTTCGAGCGTCGAAGCCTCGCCGGTGACCGTGTCGGTCAGCGCGAGGTGGTGCAGCAGGCCGTTCTCGCCCGCCTCGAAACTGTCGACCGCCTTGTTCCAGAGCACGGTGATCTTGGGGTTGGCGAACAGCCGCTCCTGCAGGATCTTCTCCGCGCGAAGGCTAACGCGGCGGTGGATCAGCGTCACGTTGTCCGAGTGGTTGGTGAGGTAGAGCGCCTCTTCCACCGCAGTATTGCCGCCGCCGATCACCGCCACCTTCTTGCCGCGGTAGAAGAACCCGTCGCAGGTGGCGCAGGCCGAAACGCCCTTGCCGCCCAAGGCCTGCTCGCCCGGAATGCCCAGCCATTTGGCCTGAGCCCCGGTGCAGATCACCACGCAATCGGCGATGTATTCATCCCCGCTGTCGCCCACCGCGCGGAAGGGCGAGCCGTTCTCGAGATCGACCGAGACAATGGTGTCCCAGATCATCCGCGTGCCGACATGTTCGGCCTGCGCGCGCATCTCCTCCATCAGCCACGGGCCCTGCACCACGTCGCGGTAACCGGGATAGTTCTCGACATCGGTGGTGATGGTCAGCTGACCGCCGGGTTGAAGTCCTTGAACAACAATGGGTTCCAGCATCGCGCGCGCGGCATAGATCGCGGCGGAATAGCCTGCCGGGCCGGAGCCGATGATGAGCATCTTGGTGGTGTGGGTGGCCATTGTTGGGGTGCCTCGATCAGGATTCTCTGGGGACGCGATATGGGGTTTAGCCGCGCGATTGTCACGCCACCAGCTTGGCGCGCAGACGCTCTTTTCTTGCCCCATCCACACCTAAGGTTGTCGCGAGATAGGCATCGAGCGAGCCGTGATCCTGCGTCACCTTCGCGATGTAAGTCTCGATATATTCTGGCAAAACGCCCATCAGGTTGTGCAACGCCTCAGGCTCGATCGTGCCGAAATGCACCTCCATCCGGGGGAGCGACTGGCGCTCGAGGATCGCGCGGGTGGGCGCATCGTTGGTGAGCAGGAATTCCGCCACGTAATCATCGCGGTGGACGCCGAGGACGTGGAGCAGCAGGCTTGCCGCGATGCCGGTGCGGTCCTTGCCCGCAAAGCAATGGACGAGGCTGGCGCCTTCCTTCGCGTCCAACGCATTGAAATATTCCCGGAAAATCCAGATCATCGCGGGATTGACCGGCATCCTTGTATAGACCCCCAGCATCCGCTCGCGCGCCTTTCCGGCGGTCATGACGATCTGCCCGCCCCCGCCCTCATGCGGCGGAGAGTTCGTGGTTTCGCCATCATAGGCAATGACTTGCGCGGCGAAATTCGCATGGCGCCTGCACGGAAATCCCTCGCGCTCGCTGGTGCCGCGCAGGTCGATCACGGTGCGGATGTCGAGCATGTCCAACAGCGCCAAGTCGGCATCGCTCGCCTCCATGTGCTGGCCCGAGCGCAGCAGCACTCCTTCGCGCACGCGGCCCCCGCCTGCCACCGCATAGCCACCATAATCGCGAAGATTATGAATGCCTTGCGTCACATAAAACGGGCCGATGCGGGCGCTGTTGGAAGCAGCTTCGGGAGAATCGCTGGTCATCGCCGCCATCCCTTGCAGACCGCCACGACAGCGGCAAGACAGCACAACCACCCGCCAACGACTGCGCAACGGGTGGCGGACCGGTGTGCACACCCGAAACCTAAGGGTTGCACCGGAGGGGCACGGCAGGCCGGTTCCAACGTGACCGTGGTTAATCCGACATTTGCCAACCCCAAGCTGGACGACCCTAACCCATGGCCCGCATCCTGATTGCCGATGACGACGAACTGATCGCGGAACTCGCGAGCGAGGTGCTGATCGATGCGGGCTATGCCTGCGGCTGGGTGACCAGCGCTGCGGCGGCGTGGACCTGTGTGCAGAAGAAGCGCCCCGATCTGCTGCTGCTCGACCAGTCGATGCCGGGCGAATCCGGCATGACCCTGCTGCGCCGGCTGCGGCGATCGAGCGCGCTCTACGATTTGCCAGTGATGATGTTCACCGCAATGAACGGCGAGCAGGACCAGTTGCAGGCGATCTATGCCGGGGCGCAGGATTTCATCTCCAAGCCCTTCGAGCCCGCCGATCTGGTCGCGCGGGTGCAGCGCATCTTCAAGCTGCGCGGCGACCGGCCGCGTCATGTCGACCTCAAGAGCGCCGTGCTGCCCGATCCGATGCGCGCGGTGCTGCCGGCCGAAACCTATCGCCGCGTGCTCTAGCGCGCCTGCCCGGCGAGCAACCCGCGCCCGATTACCTGCGCCTGGATTTCCGCCGCGCCTTCGAAGATGTTGAGAATGCGCGCGTCGCACAGCACCCGACTGATCGGGTATTCGAGCGCATAGCCATTGCCGCCATGGATCTGCACCGCATTGTCCGCCGCGCCCCATGCCGCCCGCGCGGCCAGCAGCTTGGCCATTCCCGCCTCGATATCGCAGCGCGCCCCTGAATCCTTGGCGCGCGCGGCGGCATAGGTGAGCTCGCGCGCCATGACCGTCTCGGTCGCCATAAGTGCGACTTTGTCGGCGACCCGCGGGAATGCCGTGAGCGGCTCGCCGAATTGCTTGCGGCCCTGCGCATAGCCGAGCGCGAGGTCGAAGGCGTTCCACGCCACCCCCACCGCGCGCGCGGCGGTCTGGATGCGCGCGCCCTCGAAGGTGCGCATCAGCTGCTTGAAGCCCTGCCCCTCGTGGCCGCCAAGCAGACCGTCTGCGGCCACCGCAAAGCCATCCAGCCCCAGCGCATATTCCTTCATGCCGCGGTAGCCGAGCACTTCGATCTCGCTGCCTTCGATCCCTTCATCCGGGAACGGCACCGCATCAGTGCCCCGGGTCTTTTCCGCCAGCAGCATCGAGAGGCCCGCATAGCCCGGCTGCGCGGGATCGGTGCGCACCAGCATCGTCATGAGGTCGGCGCGGGCGGCATGGGTGATCCAGGTCTTCGCCCCCGTCACCCGCCAGCTGCCATCCGCCGCCCGCTCCCCGCGCGCGCGCGCAGCGGCGAGATCGGAACCGGTATCGGGCTCGGTGAACACCGCGGTCGGCAGGCACGACCCGTCGGCGATCCGGGGCAGCCACCGGGATTTCTGTTCCGGCGTGCCGTTCTCCGCAATCAGCTCGCCCGCGATTTCCGAGCGGGTGCCGAGGCTGCCGGCGCAGATCCACCCGCGCGACAATTCCTCCGAGACCACCGCCATCGCCAGCTTGCCGAGGCCGAGGCCCCCGTGGCCTTCCGGAATGCACACGCCGAACACGCCGAGCGCCGCCATCTCGGCGATCACATCCTCGGGGATCAGCGCGTCGGCAAGGTGCCACTGATGCGCATGGGGCGTGATCGCGCTGGCGGTGAAGGCGCGCATCTGGTCGCGCACGAGATCGAGCGCCTCATCGCCGAGCGCCTCGCAGGGCCGCACCCCGTCCGCCAACAGCGCGGCAAACGCGCCGCGGGTTTCAGGCGTGCTGCCCTCGGCGAGGAAACGCGTGACCGACGGATGCGCGGCCAGCGCGCGGGCCGCGTCCGCAGTGCCGAGCGCCGCGGGACGCACCACTTCCTGCGCGCTCATCGGCAAGCCGGAGACAATCTGCGCCAAGTATTCGCCGAAGCCGATGCGCAGCGCCAGCTCTTCCGCCGGTCCGAACCGCCCCGCGCTTTCGGCCCGCGCCGCCCAGTCCGCTGTCGCCTCGAGCGCCGCGATGCTCGCCGCCACCCAGGCAAAGCCATGGACCCGGTGCTGCTCGCGCGTGAGCAGGGCCGGATCGGGCGTGCCCTGCGGCGCAACCACCGCCGCCACCGCCTGCCGCACCGCTTCGCAATAGTCCCGCGCCGCCCCCAGAGCCGCGCGCGCTGCCATCGTCCATTCGCTCATGGGCCGGTGCTAGCAGAGCCACGCGCGCACGCCAGCCCCGCAGATTGGCGGCAGATCAAATCCCTGCATGTCGGTTGCCTGTCAGAATGTTGCACAAGGGTAACACTCCTGCAGCAAAAGCCACGGATCAATCCCGAACCCTGCCAGCAGCCCTTATCACAGGGAGCTTTTGGCGTAACATCAGACGCAGCGCCACGGCTCTGGGGAACTCCAAGGCGGTGCTGGGGGCGGGCTGGGATGGACAAAAATGTCCGACTGGCCAGTCATTCGCAGGCAGAACCGTGCGGTCGCACAAAAGCCTGGGGCATAAGTCCCGGGCCGATATGAACCGCATCGCTTTGGTACGAACCGCTAGAGCCGCCCGACGCTGGGCAGGCCTTGTTCTGTTTCATCTATGCGAGGACACATGATGCGCATTAATACCACCTCCCTTCAATCGTCGTCGCGCGCCGCGCTGTCGGCGGCACTCATGTTCGCCGCCCTGACGGCGACCGCCGCGACCGCGCAGGACAGCGTCGCCGAGGAAGAGCCGGCCGCCGACGAACCGGCCGAAACCATCGTCGTCACTGGCTCGCGCATTGCGGTGGACTCCACGACTGCGCTCGCCAGCCCGGTGTCGGTTGTGACAATCGAAACCCTGAAACGAGCCGGTGAGATCGATATCACGCAGTCGCTGCGCGAAATTCCGGCCTTGCAGGGGTCAGACCCGGCCACCCTCGATAGCGCGCAGGGCTTTGCCCTGACCGGCGCAAGCACGCTCGATCTGCGGCAGCTTGGCACCGATCGCACGCTGGTTCTTCAGGACGGGCGTCGCCACGTTCCCGGTATCCCCGGCACGGCCACGGTCGATGTCGGCTCGATCCCGCAGGCGCTCATTGCGCGCGTCGATATTCTGACCGGCGGCGCATCAGGCGTCTATGGCGCGGACGCGGTCTCGGGCGTGGTGAACTACATTACCCGCACCGGACGCGATTTCGACGGACTGGAATATCGCTTCCAGACCGGGATCAGCGACAAGGGTGATTCCGAGGAGTTCTATGGCTCGGTCGCCGGTGGCGGCACCTTCAACGACGGGCGCGGCAGCGCGGTATTCGCATTCGAATACTCGGAATCGGAAGGCATCCTCAATGGCGACAGGCCGGATTTCGCCGGACCGGGCTTTGCAGACCTGAACCCCAGCAACGCTTTCCTCAACGGCCTGCTTGGGCTTGATCCGGCTGCGGAAAACGCTTTCGTCCCGGATCGCCGCCTGCCGGTTTCGAGCGCGGGATCGACGATTGCGGTTGACCCAACCCCGTTCGCATTTCCGTTCGGACAATTGTTGTCCTTCGTGAACAATTTCAATCCCGCGACAGATACAGTGCCGAACATTCCCGGCACCAATATCCCGGTGCTGCAGGTCATCGACGCCAACGGCAATGTTCGCGCTTTCAACCCCGGCATTTCGACCGGTGCTTTCAATGCCAGCGGTGGTGATGGCATCTTCATCGGCCAAACGGCCCCGGGCCTCACCTTGATCCCGGAATTGAAGCGATTCAACGCCGCAGCAGGCTTTGATTATGAGATCACCCCCAATCTCACCTTCTTTGCCGACGCGAAATTCAGCTACACCGAAACCTCCAATGTCAGCGGAATTCCGTTCTCGGATGATATTCCGATTGCGCTCGACAACCCGTTCCTGCCCGCCGCAATCAGGGCGCAGATCCCGATCCTTGACGCGCTGGACCCGGCTTCCACGCCAAGCATCTTCGTTGCGCGCGATAATGTCGGTTCAGAAACCGATTCCGGGCAGAATGTCGAACGGACAACCATCCGTGCGTCGGGCGGGCTGCGCTGGGACGCGCCGAACAGCAATGTCGGGTTCGAAGCATCCTTCAGCTGGGGCCGGACCGATGTGACCGACATCAACCGCAATACCCGCCTCAACGACCGTTATTTCACCGCGATCGACGCAGTGGCGCTGACGGCGGCGGACATCAACGGAACCAATCCGAACCTCGCCTTCGATGCGGGAAGGACGCTCAATGCCATCCGCGCCGGGCAGGACATCCAGATCAATGCTGCCTCCGCACAGGTCGGCGATATTGTCTGCCGGGCGGAAGTGACCGGGGTGCCCTCTCCGGCGGCGCTGTTCGTGGGCGGCCCGCCGCTGTTTGCGCCCGGCACTGTGATCAACGGGGTTGATGTTAGCAATCTGACCCGCCCGGTCACGTTCCAGATCGGCGATGGCCAATGCGCGCCGATCAATATCCTCGGACCGAATTCGATCAGGGGCGCGGGGGCTGAATTCGCCTTTACCGATCTGCAGGATGATATCACGATCGAGCAGCAACAGTTCCTCGCGGTACTTTCGGGCGACACCGAGCACTTGTTCGAACTTCCGGGCGGCCCGGTCGGTTTTGTCGTCGGGTTCGAATACCGCCGTGATGAATCACTGTTCGTGCCGGATTCCTTTTTCCAGATCGAACCGAATGTGGTCACCAACAATTCGGCTACGGTGAACGTGTCGCCAACCGATGGCCAGGGTATCACGGTTTACGAAGGCTTCGGTGAAATCCGCTTGCCGTTGCTCGCAGATTTGCCGTTTGTCGATTATCTCGAAGTTTCGGCCACGGGCCGTTATTCCGATTACAACACGATCGGCACGACCGAAACCTACTCGTTCGGTGCGATCTATCGCCCGGTTGACTGGTTTACCCTGCGCGGCACCCTGTCGCGAGCGGTCCGCGCGCCCAATATCGGCGAGTTGTTCAGCCCGCAGGTGGCCGCCTTTATCGGGGTGGATGCTGACCCATGTGATGAAGGCAACATCAACAATGGCAGTGCCAACCGCCCGACCAATTGCCTCGAATTCGTTGCCCCTGGATTCGATTCGTCGGACTTCCTGACGGCGTTCGTCACCGGCACGTCAGGCGGAAACCCCGACCTGATCGCAGAGACATCTGACAGCTTCACCATCGGCGGCGTATTCGAACCCAAGGGCATCCTTGGCGGGGCGCTCGATGGACTTGTCGTGATTGCAGACTACTATGACATCGAGATCACCGATGCTGTTGGCAGTCTGACCGGTGCTGCCATCGCCTCGGCCTGCGTTGACCTGCCCTCGACCGACAACCAGTTCTGCGATGCGATCCAGCGCGATCCCAACAATGGCGGGGCCATTTCGGGCTTTACCTCGGGCAATATCAACCTTGCGGTGCTTCGCGCCCGCGGGGTCGATTTTGAAGCGCGCTACACCTTCGATGCGCCCTTTGGCGATGGCGACTGGGGCCGCTTCCGGCTCCGGGCAGCCGGCACTCGCTTCCTTGAACGGTTCACCGAAAGCGACCCTGTCATCGCCCAGACCATTGCAGCCGAGCCCGATCCGCTTCAGCAAGAGTTGCTGATCGCAGACCAGGCCACGGTGAGCGACCTGCTCGGCGTGGTTGGCATCCCCGAGTGGATCGTCAATTTCGGCGTCAACTGGGAAGTCGGCAAGCTGAACATCGGCTGGACCGGCCGGTTCGAGGATTCGGCACTGCAATTCACCAATGCGGCGGCGACCGACGTTGTGATCGAAAATGGTGCGGTTGTTGTCCGTCCCAACGAGAACCTCGCCGATCCCTCGCAGCTCACCACCGGTACCGGCTTTGAACAAGACCTCAGCTTCAGCTATGATGTGCTTGATAATGTTCAATTCTTTGGTGGGATTAACAACCTGACCGACCAAGAACCGTTCCTCGGCAGCCTCGCCCGGCCCTCCAGCCCGCGTGGACGGTTCTTCTTCCTTGGGGTCTCCGGTTCGTTCTGATCCGGCTTGATCGGCAGACAAAAGGGGGCGCGAAGGCAAATGGCCTTCGCGCCCCCTTCTTGTTGTTCGGCTTGATTTCTACTCGTAGGTCCCCAGCAGCCCGCGGGCGACCACCCAGTTGTGGATTTCGCTCGGCCCGTCATAGATGCGCATGGTGCGCAGCTTGTTGCTCATGAGGTAGAGCGGCAGCTCGCGGGTCATGCCCATGCCGCCGTAAAGCTGCATCGCATGGTCGACGATTGCGTAGGCGCTCTCGGTGCAGAAGCTCTTGATCATCGAGATTTCGCTGCGGGTGTCGCGGCCCTCGTCGATCTTCCACGCGCAGTCATAGGTCATCAGCCGCATCGCGTGGATCTTGGTGGCGGCGTCGGCAATCCAGTTCTGCACCGTCTGCCGCGCCGAGAGCGGCTTGCCGAAAGTGCTGCGCTGCGGGGCGTAGTCGATCATCATGTCAAGCGCGCGCTGCGCCATGCCGATCGACCATGAGGCCATCTCGATCCGCCGCGTCCCCAACCTTACCTGCATCGGCGCAAAACCCTGACCGCGCTGGCCGAGCAGCTTCCAGCCGGGCACCCGGCAATCGTCCAGAGCGATCTCGTAGGTCGCCGTCCCGTCGATCATCGGGATCTTGCGGGTGACATTGAAGCCGGGCGTGCCCTTGTCGACGAGGAAGGCCGACATGCCGTTGCGGCCATTGGGGTTCTTGTCGGTGACCGCCATGAGGATGGTGAAATCGGCCTCGGCGCCCTTGGTGATCCAGATCTTGCGGCCGTTGATGATCCAGTCGTCGCCGTCCTGAACGGCGGTGGTGCGCATGCCTTGCGGGTCGGCGCCCGCGCCGGGTTCGGAAATGCCGATCGCGGAGATGGTTTCGCCGCGCACATAGGGCTCGAGATAGGCTGCGCGCTGGCGCTCGTCGGCGGCGACCATCAGCATCCGCAGGTTGGGCGAATCGGGCGGGAGGTAATAGGGAACGACGGTCTTGCCGAGCTCCTCGGAGACGCCGACCATCGCCACCATGGGCAGGTTCATGCCCCCCACTTCCTCGGGCGCATCAAGGCCCCACAGGCCCAACTCGCGGCTCGCGGCATCCACCTTGGCGGTCTCCTCGGGGGTCAGGTAGGTGCCCTGGCCGATATTCTCGCGGGCAATCACCGCCTGTTCGAACGGCATCAGCTGATCGCGCACGAACTTGCCAACCAGCTCCTTGAGCATCTGGTGTTCGTGATCGAGCTCGAAATTCATGTGTCTCTCGTCCCTGTCCTGCATGGGTCTGCGGTGCCCCTGACACCACAGATTACGTCACCACAGATTGCGGGGTCTGTCACCCATCCGATTGCACAAGCAGCGGTGCGGCAAGCCAGCCGAAGGCGACCAAGACAGGATGGCTTGACGCAAGACAGGAATCTTCATACCTTCTCATTTGCAAACCTTCTGACTTTTGCAGATATTGGGAGAGGGACATGCCGAGTCGGCTGATCGTGTCGCGGGAACTCGCTGACCTGTTCCGCCTGTTCGCCCATGGCGATCGTCTCCGCCTGATCGAGGACCTGCGCGGCGGTGAAAAGGACGTGACCGGCATCGCCCAGTCGCTCGATCTGCCCGCCACCCGCGTCTCGCAGCACCTCGCGCTGCTGCGCGCCCAGCGGCTGGTCGAAGAACGCCGCGACGGGCGCAACCACTTCTACCGCCTCGCCCATCCGCATCTGGCCGACTGGGTGCTCGACGCCCTGCCCTTCATCGACATCCGCCAACGGCTGGAAGACGCCGACCATATCGATACCGCGCGCGCCCTGTGGGGCGTGGCGGACCGGAACCCCCACTGAAAGGATACCCCCGATGCCCCATTTCGCTCACGGCGTGGTCAAGTTCCAGCGCGAGGTCTTCCCGGAAAAGGCTGAGCTGTTCGAACGGCTTGCCACCGGCCAGAGCCCCGAGGCGCTGTTCATCACCTGCTCGGACAGCCGGATCGAGACCGCGATGCTCACCCAGACCGATCCGGGCGAGCTGTTCATCTGCCGCAATGCGGGCAACATCGTGCCGCCGCACACCAACCAGACCGGCGGGATGACCGCCTCGATCGAATTCGCCCTCGGCGCGCTCAAGATCCCGCATATCGTGATCTGCGGCCACACCGAATGCGGGGCGATGAAGGGCGCGATGAACCGCGCCGGGCTCACCACCCTGCCGCATGTGCGCGAATGGCTGGGCTATGCGCAGGGCGCGGTGGACATTACCGAAGCGATGGGCGCCGGGCTCGACCCCGAAGCCAAGATGCGCATGCTGCTCGAACAGAACGTCATCCTGCAGCTGCAGCACTTGAAGACCCATCCCACGGTCGCGGTCGCGCTGGCGCAGCGGGCGGTGACGCTCCACGGCTGGGTCTATGACATCAAGACCGGCGAAGTCTCGGCCTATGACGAGGCGAGCATGAGCTGGATTTCGGTCGAGGAACGCTATGCCGCCGACCTTGCCGGATCGATGCTTCACAGCCACGCCTGCTGATCCGGGCCTGCGCGGGCTGCCCCAAACCCGGCCCTCGCCTGTCCCCAGCCTCCTCCCTTACCCCGCACTGGAGCTTCCCCCATGCTCGCTGCCTCTTCCGAACGTCCGTCCTCTGCCGTGATCGGGCGGGATTTCCTCGCCTCGATCGTGGTGTTTCTGGTCGCCCTGCCGCTGTGCATGGGGATCGCGATCGCATCCGGCGCCCCGCCCGCGCTGGGCCTCATCACCGGGATCGTCGGCGGGCTAGTGGTGGGCTCGCTCGCCGGATCGCCGCTCCAGGTCAGCGGCCCTGCGGCGGGCATGGCGGTGCTGGTCTATCAGCTGGTGCAGGAACACGGGCTGATCATGCTCGGCGTGGTGGGGCTGATCGCGGGGGCGCTCCAGCTGCTGGCTGGCGTATTCAAGCTCGGCCAGTGGTTCCGCGCGATCTCGCCTTCGGTGATCCACGGGATGCTGGCGGGGATCGGGGTGCTGATCTTCGCCTCGCAGCTCCATGTGATGCTTGACGATGCGCCGCGTGCCAACGGCCTGCTCAACATCGCCGCGATCCCCGAGGCGATCATGAAGGTCTTCCCGGTTGACGGCTCGGTGCATCACCTGGCGGCCATGGCGGGGATCGTGACGATTGCCACCATCGTGCTCTGGAACCAGTTCAAGCCCAAGAGCCTCGCCCTGATCCCGGGCCCGCTGCTCGGCGTGATCGTCGGCACCGCCTTTGCCATCGCCTTCGCGCTGCCGATCACGCTGGTGATGCTGCCCGAGACTCTGGCGAGCGGGCTCAATATCCCGACGGCAGAGGCCTTCGCCGGGATCACCAATCCCGATATCCTCACATTGGGCCTCGTCTTCGCCTTCGTCGCCAGCGCCGAGACGCTGCTGTGCGCGACCGCGGTCGACAAGATGCACATCGGGGCGCGCACCGATTACGACAAGGAGCTGCGTGCGCAAGGCATCGGCAACATGATCTGCGGCGGCCTCGGTGCGCTGCCGATGACGGGGGTGATCGTGCGTTCGGCTGCGAATGTCGAGGCCGGAGCGACGACCCGCCTGTCAGCGATCATGCACGGCGGCTGGCTTCTGCTGGCAGTGGTCGCCTTTCCCTTCGTCCTCAACGAAATCCCGACCTCGGTGCTCGCCGCGATCCTGGTCTACACCGGTTACAAGCTGGTCAACGTGGCGCAGATCCGCAAGATCGCCGAATTCGGCAAGCAGGAACTGGCGATCTACTTCGCGACGCTGATCGGCGTGGTCGCGATCGACCTCTTGACCGGCGTGATCCTCGGCTTCGCGCTGGCGACGGCCAAGTTGGTCTACACCTTCTCGCACCTTCAGATCCAGCGCGAGCATGATGAGACGACCAACCGCGTCGACCTGTGGATGACGGGCTCTGCGACCTTCTTCTCGATCCCGCAGCTCGGCCAGGCGCTGGAAAGCTCGCCGTTCGGGTCGGAGGTGCACATCCACGTCGAGAAGCTCGACTATATCGACCACGCCTGTCTCGAGATGCTGTCCTCGTGGGAGAAGCTGCACCAGTCGACGGGCGGGTCGCTGGTGGTCGAATGGAGCGAGCTGGTCGAACGCTATGGCCGCCGCTCGGACGAGAAGACCGAAATTCCGGGCCTGATGGTGCGTCCCGCCGCCTGAACCGGCCTTGCGGGCCGGCCGGTCACATGACCGGCTCGGCCCCTTCGGCCTGCCACAACTGCTTGGCGTTATGGAGATCCACCGAGGTCGCGCGGCTCAGCCGGTGGCCAATGAAGTCGATCCCCTCGATCAGCCAACGCGCCAGCTCGGGCTGGGCGAGGCTGTAGACGCGCTGCTGGCCGCGGGTCTGGGTCGCGACCAGCGCGACCGCGCGCAGCACGCCCAGATGCTGCGACACGCGGGTGGGCGAAATCTCGAGCAGATCGCCAAGCTCGTTCACCGTCTGCTCGCCCGCCTGCAGCTTCAGGAGCAGGCGGATGCGATCGGGGTGCGAAATCTGCCGCAGCACATGGGCCAATTCCGTGGCGACAACCTTACGACTTGGCATGATGCTGCCCCTTTAGCCCGGTGTGATGAGTACGATTCATGTCACAACGCGCAGGAACGCGGTTTGGCTCCCGGCGCTTGCATTTTTGTCGTTCTGGAGCGCGCGCCACACTTGCTGCGGCCGCTTGCTGACGGCCTCGCCGCGGCACAGCATGGCGATGAAGCCGCTGTCAGACACCTCGCTGGCATAGGGCGCGCTGCTCTGGCCGTGCCCGGCGGTGGTGACCCCGCTGTCGCGCAGCAGCGCCCAGCCCTCGTGCAGCCGCGCGGCGTGGCGTTCGGCTCCGGCGGCGTGGAGCATCAGGGCGAGGGTGTGGATCAGCGCAGGCGCATCGAGCGGCAGGCGGCTCGCAGCCTCGCCCGGCGCCTCGCTCGTCACCATCCGCAGCCCGCTTGCGCCGTCGCCTGCAAACCACAGCATCGGCCAGCCGCGGCAGACCCCGCTGGCATGGGCGAGCAGGGTGAACACCGTGCTGCGCAGATCGGGCATCGCGATCACCGCATCCCACGGCGCGCGCGCGCCCATCAGGGCGGGGAGCGCCTCTTCAAGCGTGAGCAGATCGAAGCTGAGACCCGCCCCTGTCAGCCCCTTGCCCGCCGCCAGCAGCCGGGTGGCGACCGCGTTACGCTGGCGCGCGGTGACGATGATTGCCAGCCGCTCGCGCTGCTGGCTGCGGGCGGTGCGGATCATTGCGGCCAGCACGCCTGCGCGAGGGACAGGCACGTCGCCTGCCTCCTCGGCAATGCACTGCGCCGGATGCGGGCTCATCAGCATCAGATCGCGCCCGCCCAGCCCCGGCGGCGCGCTGCGCGGGTGATCGAGCAGGTAGCTGACGACGAACTGCGCCTGCGGGAGGTGGGGATGGCCCCCGTGCTGGAACGCAGCGGGGCTCCAGCCCAGCCATGGCGCGAACACGGGTGCGTCCGACACGCAGGGCATGCTCCAATCCGCGAAACGCTTGAGGCGGCTGCCCTGCGGGGCGGGCGCAATGTCGGCGGCAATCCCGATATGGCCCAGCAGCGCGTCGAGCGCCGCGTGCCAGTCCTGCGGGATTTCACCGGCCGGATGGATGAGCCGGAAGCGCGCTTCGACCAGTGCAAGCTGCGGCCGGGTGCGCGGGGCCGGGGCGCGCGGGATGGCGTCCGAAATCGGGCTTGTCTGGTCCATGCGCCGGATCCTTTGCGAAGGCGAAGCGGTGAGGTGCTGTCTGGTAGCGGCGCGGACTTGATCGGAAAAATTCAATCTTTGATTGCAAGCGTTCCATATTTTGAATGTATGAAAATCGCGCGCCGCAAACGTCTGCGCCCCCGCTTGAAACCGCTCGCCCGCACGGGCATCACAGGCGCGGGAGAAGAGGGGTATCACGGATATGAAACTTGCAAGCCTGGGCGCCTCGGCGGCGCTGGTTCTCGTCATCGCGGCCAGCACGGGGGCTGCCCAGACCGCGCCGCCCCCCGGCCCGGCCCCGGCAAGCGAGGCCACCCGCGCCGGGCAGCGCGCCGCCGCCAAGGCCCTGCCGCCCGAGGGCACCCGCGATGCCGCCGACTCGGCCCGCGGTTTTCTCGCGACCCGCAAGGAGCCGCTGATCCTCGCCCCGGATGGCAAGCCGGTCTGGAACCTCGACGCCTATGCCTTCGTCACCGGCCCCGCGCCCGAGACGGTCAACCCCTCGCTGTGGCGGCACGTGACACACCTCAAGCGTCACGGGCTGTTCGAAGTGACGAAGAACGTGTGGCAGGTGCGCGGGTTCGATGTGTCGAACATGACCGTGATCCGTGGCAGCACTGGCTGGATCATCATCGACCCGCTCACCACCATCGAGGCAGCGAAAGCGGCGATGGAACTCGTCAACGCAACGCTCGGCGCGCGCCCGGTCAGCGCGGTGCTCTATTCGCACAGCCACGGCGACCATTTCGGAGGCGTGCGCGGGGTGGTGGACGAGGCCGAGGTCACGGCCGGGCGAGTCGCCGTGATCGCGCCCGAGGGCTTCATGGAGGAAGCGACCTCCGAGAACGTCATCGCCGGGGGCGCGATGGCGCGGCGGGCGGCCTACCAGTTCGGCACCGGCCTCACCCCCGGCGCGACGGGGCAGATGGGGAGCGGCATCGGCCTGGGGCTGTCGATCGGCACGCTCTCGCTGATCCCGCCGACCGATACCATCGCCGCCACCGGCGAGACCCGCGTGGTGGATGGCGTCAGCCTCGAATTCCAGATCGTCTCGGGCAGCGAGGCCCCGGCCGAGTTCAACGTCTTCATCCAGCCGGAAAAGACCTTTCTCGCCGCCGAAATTGCCACCTGCACGCTGCACAACATCCTCACCCCGCGCGGGGCCAAGGTGCGCGATGCGCGGGCCTGGGCACATTATCTCGACGAGGCGGCGACCCGCTATGCCCCGCAAGCCGACACGGTGATCTCGAGCCATTGCTGGCCGGTGTTCGGGCGCGAAGCGGGCACAGCCTGGCTCGCCGCACAGCGTGACAATTACCGCTGGCTCCACGACCAGACCGTGCGCCGGATGAACCGGGGCGAGACCATGGCGGAAATCGCCGAGGCGCTCGAGGCCGCGCCTCCGCCGGGCAACAGCACGGAATGGTCGACGCGCGGCTATTACGGGACGATCAGCCACAACGCCAAGGCGATCTACCAGTTCTATCTCGGCTGGTATGATGCGGTGCCGGCGAACCTGCACGCCTACCCGCCGGTCGAGCGGGCGACCAAGCTGATCGAGGCGCTCGGCGGCGCGGAGCGCACGCTCGCGCTGGCGCGGGGTGCCATGGCTGCGGGGGACTATCGCTGGTCATCCGACCTGCTGCAGAGCCTCGTCTTCGCAGAGCCCGCCAACGCCGAGGCCAAGGCGCTGCTGGCGGAGAGCTACGAGCAGCAGGGATACAAGGCCGAAAGCGCGATCTGGCGCAACCAGTTCCTCGCCGCCGCGAATGACCTCAGGCGTGGCCGCGCGCAATCCTCGGCGGTGCAGCCGACCGACCTCATCGCGGCGCTGTCGACGCAGGAGTTGCTCGATTCCGCCGCCACCCGCTTCGCGCCCGAAACGCCGGGGCCGCGCAACTTCACCGTCGCGATCCACATTCCCGACCGCGGCGAGACGGCAATGCTGGAAGTCGGAACGCAGGCGATGATCGGGCGCGCAGGCGTGCTGCCGGACAAGCCCGCCGTCACCATTCGCGGGCCGCGCCGGGCCATGCTCGCGCTGCTGTTCGTCAAGGTGCCGGTCGAGACCGTGGCGAAGATGCCGGGCGTCACGATCGAGGGCGATCTGGCCGCCTTGCAGTCGCTGGTCGACAACCTCGACCCGCTGCCGCACGGCTTCGACATCGTCCTGCCGTGAAAAATCACCTCATCGTGGGAAGGGTCGGGCGTGTTCATGCGTTGACAAGGTGGCAGTCGGCACATTCCCGGCTGCCCCCAGTTGCAATCAGGAACGCCGCCCCATGCCTGTGACCCTGCCCCGCACGAGCGACCAATGAGCCGGCCGAGCATCGCTCTCAGCCGTTTCGGCTACGGCCCCTCCGCCAAGGACAGCCCCCCGGCTGATCCGCGCCGCTTCCTGCTCCGCCAGCTGGACGCCTATGACCCTGCACCTGCCGCGATCGCCGGGCGGATGCGCTCGCGCGGGGAGACCGGCGAAATGGTCGAACTGGTGCGCTCGCTGCGGCAGGATCGCCGCGCGGCCATGGCGATGGCCGACGAGGCCACAGCGATGGCATCACCTTCCGAGCCATCCAAAGACCCCCGCGCCGCCGCGCTGGAGGGCCTCCCGCCCGAATATCGCAGCAAGCTGGCCGAAGCGCGCGAGGTGCTGGTGGGCGATATCGCCGCGCGGACGCAGCTGGCCGTCTCCAGCCCGACTCCGATGATCGAGCGGCTGGTGCACTTCTGGTCGAACCATTTCAGCGTCTCGGTCGGCAAGCTCGGCACGCAGTTCGAAGTCGGCCCGCATGAATTCACCGCGATCCGCCCGCATGTGCTGGGGCGCTTTTCCGACATGCTCAAGGCCGCGGTGCTGCACCCGGCGATGCTGCTCTATCTCGACCAGTTCCAGTCGATCGGCCCCAATGCCCCCTTCGCGCAAGGAGGCGGGCGGCGCCGCGCGGTACAGCCGGAGCGGCCGCGGGGCCTCAACGAGAACCTCGCCCGCGAGGTGCTCGAGCTGCACACGCTCGGCGTCGATGGCGGCTACACGCAGGCAGACGTCACCGAATTGGCGCGCGCACTCACCGGTTGGACGGTGCCCGGCATCGGCCGGGTTGGCCGCTTCGCCGAGGATCAGCCGAGCGGCGCGGCTTTCGTTGCGCTGGTGCACGAGCCCGGCGCGCGCCGGGTGCTGGGCCGCGCCTATCCCGCCGGCGAGGCCGGGCAGGCGATGGCGATCCTCGATGATCTGGCCGCGCATCCGGCCACAGCGCGGCATGTTGCGACCAAGCTCGCGCGGCACTTTGCCGGCGACACCCCGCCACCGGCACTGGTGACGCGGCTCGAGAGCGATTTTCTCAAGACCGGCGGCGATCTTGCCAGCCTCACCCGCACCCTGATCGATGCGCCCGAGGTGTGGACGCCTGAGCCAGTCAAGTTCCGCACCCCGTTCGAATGGATGATCGGTGCCCTGCGCCTGACGGGTGCCGGGAAGCTGCCGCCGCAGCGGATCGTCGGCGCGCTGACCCAGCTCGGCCAGGTGCCGTGGCGCGCGCCCTCGCCTGCGGGCTATGACGATATCGCCGCCAGCTGGGCCGGGCCCGATGCGCTGGTGCGCCGGGTCGAAATGGCGGAGCGGATTGCGGGCAATGTGCCTGCCGACGATGTCCTCGCCCGCGCCGAGGCCGCTTTCCCCGGCGCGCTCGGCGAGGCGACTCGCACCCAGCTCAAGCGCGCCGAGAGCGGCCGTCAGGCCCTCGCGCTGCTGCTGGTTTCGCCCGAAATGATGCGGAGATGAGCCCGATGACAACCGCTTTTGACCGTCGCAGCCTGCTGGCCGGATCGCTGGTGCTGGGTGCGGGCACCCTCGCAATGCCGCGCCTCGCCTTCGCGAAGAGTGCTGGCAGCCGCAATCTCCTGTTCGTGCTGCTGCGCGGCGCGGCGGACGGGATGGCGATGCTCGCCCCCGTCGGCGACCCCGCCTTCGCGGCGCTGCGCGGCGCGGCCCTGGCCGATTACGAGGGCGCACCGCGGCTCGGCAGCTTTTTTGCGATCCACCCCGCGCTCTCGGAGGTCGCGGCCGCGGCGCAATCGGGCGAGGCGCTGTTCGTCCATGCCACCGCCACGGCCTACCGCGAACGCTCCCACTTTGACGCGCAGAACCTGCTCGAGACCGGCGGCGCAGAGCCCTATGGCACCAAGGACGGCTGGCTCAATCGCCTTGCCGCGCTGCTGGGCGAAGGCGCACCCGCCACCCCGCGCGCGCTCGCCATCGCGCAGGCCGTGCCGCTCGCCTTGCGGGGCGATGCGCCGGTGTCGAACTACGCCCCCTCGGCCCTGCCGGCGGCGAGCGAGGATCTGCTGGCGCGGGTCAGCCAGCTCTATGCCACCGACAGCGAGCTTGGCCCCTTGTGGGAGCGCGCGCTCGAGACCAAGGCGATGGCGCAGGACGATGGGCTCAGGAACCTGCGCGATGCCAGCGCCGCGGGCGAGCTTGCGGCCTCGCTGATGCGCGATGCGGGGGGCGCGCGGATCGGGATGATCGAGCTCGGTGGATGGGACACCCATGCCAACCAGCGCTTCGCCTTCCCTCGCTCGGCGCGCGGCCTCGATGCCTTGCTGGGTGCCTACAAGGCGGGAATGGGCGCCGCCTGGGCCAACACGCTGGTGGTGGTGGCGACCGAGTTCGGCCGCACCGCGCGCCTCAACGGCACCGGCGGCACCGATCACGGCACCGCCGGGGCGGCCCTGCTGATGGGCGGCGCGGTACGCGGCGGACGGGTGATCGCCGACTGGCCCGGCCTGGCCGAGCGGCAGTTGTTCGAGGGCCGCGACCTCGCCCCCACCACCGCGCTCGAAAGCGTGATCGCGGGGGCAATGGCCGAGCATTTCGCGCTCGACCCAAAGCGCGCGATGGCGCGGCTATTCCCGGGGCGCGACAGTGCGCCTCTCTCAGGGATCGTCAGAGCCTAGAACGAACACTCCGCGCCCGCCGCGCTGTCGTCGCGGGTGACTTCGCCGATCTGGAAGGCAAAGGGCGCCTCGGAGGCGAAGGTGAGCTTGCCGCCCGCCTCGCCGAGGCACTTCGCGCTCAGCACCATCTCGCGCCAGCCCTTGCCCTCGGCGACTGTCAGCCCCTGGGTGATGTCGAGCACCTTGCCGCCCGCGGTGACAGTGACGGGGCCGGCCGGGCGGCTGGCGACGAGATAGGTGATGCGGAACGCCGCGCCGCTGGCCGGGCCGGTGAGCGAGAGCTTCGCGCCCGGACCGAAGGCGATGCGGCGCGCGTCCTCCTGCGCGCGGCGGTCGACGCCGGTGGCGACGATCCCGTTGCCGCTGCCGCGCAGGTCGGGGAGCAGCGCGTTGTCGGCGAGCGCCTGAACCCGCGCGCCGAGCTTGCCGCTGGCGAACCACGCCGCGCCGCTATCGGTGGTGAGTGCGGCGCAAGTCTCGTCGAGCGGGATTTGCGCGATGCGTGGGGCCGCAAAGCCGAGGCCATAGCCGCGCGGGAACAGCGCGCCTTCGGGGCTGTTGAGCGGTGCGCCGTCGCAGGTCGCAGGCCAGCTGAACGACAGGCGTCCAGTCGGCTGTGCCTTGCCGAACAGCACGTCCGCCACGCCCGCCCCCTCGCTGCCCGGAAGCCACGACGCCACGAAAGCATCGGCGGCGTTCAATTCACGGTTGACCCACAAGGGCCTGCCCGAGAGGAACACCGCGACAGTCGGCACACCGCGCGCCTTGTAGGCCTTGAGGAGGTTCAGCCCCTCCTCGTCGCGGAAGGCCAGATCCTTGCGGTCGCCGACGAACTCGGCATAGGGCGGCTCGCCGAAGACGACGATGGCAATGTCGGGCTTGCTTGCGGCAGCATCACCCTTGCCAGCCAGACGCGCCTCGCCGCCGCTCGCGCGGGCGGCATCGGCGATCCCGGCATAGATCGAGGTCGCCCCGGGGAAATTGGCAGCGGTGAGATCGCCCCCACCCTGCCATGTCACCGACCAGCCGCCCGCCTGCTGGGGCACGTTGTCGGCGGCAGCGCCCGCCACCTCGATCCGTGCGCCGGGCTTCAGCGGCAGGACGCCGGCGTTCTTGAGGATCACCTGCGACTTGGCCACCGCCTCGCGGGCGAGCGCGCGGTGTTCGGGCGAGCCAAGCAGCTCCCACTTGCCGCCATTGGGCCGGGCGGAGGGCTTGACCTCGCCATCGAGGATGCCGAGCTGCGCCTTCATCCGCAGCACCCGCAGCACCGCTTCATCAAGCCGGGCCATGGGGATCGTGCCGTCCTTCACCTGGGCCACCAGCGAGGCGTGGAGCGCCTTCCAGTCCTCGGGCACCATGTAGATGTCGAGCCCCGCCATGATCGCCTGCGGGCAATCGGAATTGGTGCAGCCCTTGATCTGGCCGTGCCCGTTCCAGTCGCCGACGACGACGCCGCCAAAGCCAAGCATCCCGCGCAGCTGATCGGTCAGCAGCGGCTTGTTGCCGTGCATCTTGGTGCCGTTGATCGAGTTGAAGCTCGCCATGACGCTCGCGACCCCGGCATCGATCGCGGCCGGATAGGGCGCGGCGTGGATCGCCATCAACTCGGCAAGGTCGCCATTTACATCGCCCTGATCGACGCCCTGCGAGGTGCCGCCGTCACCGAAATAGTGCTTGGCGGTGGCCGCAACCTTGCCGGGGCCGAGATAGCCGGGCTCTCCCGGGCGGCCCTGAAGCCCCTCGATCATCGCCGCGCCGAGGCGGGTGACGAGCGCGGGATCTTCGGAATAGCTCTCGTAGGTGCGGCCCCAGCGATCGTCGCGCGCGACCGCCACGGTGGGCGCGAAAGTCCAGTCGAGCCCGGTCACCTCGATCTCGACCGCGGTCGCAGCGCCGATGCGGCGGATGAGGTCAGCGTCACCGGTCGCGCCCAAGGCGATGTTGTGCGGGAAGACCGTCGCGCCCGGCACATTGGCATGGCCATGGACAGCGTCGGTCGCCCAGATCGCGGGGATCACGGGCTCGCCATTGGCAAGTGGCGCGGTCGAGGCCTCCCAGAAAGCATCGGCGAGCTTCAGCCAGTCGGCCGCAGGCGCCTTGTCATTGCCAAAGGGTCCGGAATTGCCGCCATTGAGGATCGAGCCGAAGCGGTATTGGCGCACATCCTCGGGGGTGATCGAGCCGATGTCGGGCTGGATGATCTGCGCAACCTTGCTCTCGATACTCATCTGGGCGAGCAGGGCTTCGGGGCTGTTGGACGCCGCAGCCGCCGCAGCCGCCGCAACCGCGCTGCTTGCCGGGCGGATTTCACCGGGCGTGCTGCACCCCGCCACCAGCGCGCCGAGCGCTGCCCCGCACACCAGCCGAACCCCTGCCTTGAGCGCCATCTCGCCAGTCCCTCCCAGAACCCTGCTTGTTTTTCTTGAGAACGTTATCAAACTATGCCGCCACGCGCCCGCTTTGGCAAGCGGCAAGCGCGTCCCGTCATGCGCGGCGCAGGAACCCGGCAAGCAGGACGGCGCTCGCAGCAGCAAGACCCGCGAACAGCACGAACAGCGCGTCATAGCCGAAGCGTGGCACAAGCATGACGGTGAGCCCCGGCATCACCATCCCCGGCACGGTGTTGGTGAGGTTGAACACCCCGAGGTCGCGCCCGCGGTGCTGGGGGGCGGGCAACACGCGCAGGGTCTGGCCCGAATGGAGCGCGAGGAAGACCGCGGCGGAAAGGCCGAACAGCACATAGCCCGCGATTGCCGAGGCGAGCGTCTGCGCCGCCGCCATCACCAGCATCCCGCAGGCGCACAGCAGCGCGGCGGCGACCAGCGGCAGGATCGGCCGTGCGTGGGCATCGGACCAGCGCCCCAGCATCAGCGACAGCGGCACCGCAGCCACCAGCACGAGGCTGAAGATGTTGGCCGCGCCGTTCTCGGGATAGCCCGGCGCGATCGAGCGCAACCAGTAGAGCAGGAAAGCGAACATGCCGCCCTCGGCCACCTGCACCAGCAGCCGCGCCGCCCACATCCGCAGCACCACCCGTTGGCGCACCGGGACGGGCTCCGTGGGCGCGGGAACGGGGGCGACCAGCCCCGGCCGGACGCGCCCCTTACCGAGCAGCACCGCGGGCAGCACCAGCGCGCTCACCAGGACGGCGACCAGCCCCAGCCGCGCGGACGGCGCAACCAGTCCGTCCCAGGTCACCAGCGATCCCGCCAGCGCGCCCAGCGCCGGGGACAGCGCGAGCGCCCCGCCCAGCACGCCCTTCTGCTCGTCGGGGAAACAGTCGCCCGCCCACGCCATCAGCGGCGCCAGCATCAGGTTCAGCGCGACCTGCCAGACCATCACCAGCACCACGATCTGCGCGACGCTCGAAGCCGTCCCCACCATCAGCAGGAGCGCGTTCGACAGCAGCAGCCCGGCAATGACAAAGGGCCGCCGCATCCGCATGCGGTCGCTCAGCATCCCGACGCCGATATTGGCGACGCTCGCCATCACCGCACCGAGGAAACCGACCTGCGCGAGGGCTGCGACATCCTCGCCGCCCTGCAGATCGGCAATGCGCTGGGGCAGGAGCACGGTCAGCAGCGGAACATAGGCAACCGCGCCGCCCGCCGCGGCGAGCGCGAACAGGGCGAGGAACCAGGCGGGCTGGCGCTCGGACGAGAGCGCGGGCGCCGTGCTCAACCGTGATCCGGGGTCTTGGCCGGGGCGGGCGCGGTCGACGCGCGCTCGACCAGCGCGGCGGCAATTTCGATCACTGCGCTATCGTCCGTCTCGGGGGAGCGTGCGATGAGCTGCTCGACCGCGCGGCTGACGGTCTCGGCGATCGGCTGGTCGATGGCGGTCAATGGCGGCTGGGTGAAGCGCACGATCGGGGTGTTGTCGAAGGAAATCAGCGACAGGTCGCGCGGCACATCGAGGCCCCGCTCGCGCGCGACTTCGAGCGCGGCGAGCGCCATCTGGTCGGAGGAGGCGATGATCGCGGTGCAATCCGGGTTGCGATCCAGCAGCACCCGCGCGGCGCGGGCGCCGCTGTCGTAGCCGAAATCGCCCACCTCGAGCAGGCCTTCGTGCGGCAACCCCGCCTCGACGAGCGCGCGGCGCCAGCCCTCGATCCGCCAGCCCGACAGGCTGTATTGCGCCGGTCCGGCGATCATCGCGATCCGGCGATGGCCGAGCTCGGCGAGCCGGGAGGTGGCAAGATGCGCAGCGCCCGCATCGCCCATCGTCAGCCGGATCCCCGCTCCCGGCGCGTCCGAACCGATACGCGCAAAGGGAATCCCGCGGTGTGCGAGAAGATCGGTGATCAGCGGGTTCTCGGAATGCGGCGGGGTCAGGATCACCCCGTCGGGCTGCAGCGCCGAAAGCGCAGCGCCAAGCTCGCGCTCGACATGGTCGGAGTGGGTGTCGACCAGCTCCACCATCATCCGGTAGCCGTGCTTCGAGCAAGTGAGGATGCCGCCCAGCAGCATCTGGTCGACCCAGTCGGTGCCCATCCGGTCGCGCCAGTCGGCCAGCGTACGCTCACGGTCATTGATGGCAAGGATGATGTAAGAGCGCGATCCGCTCATCCGCTGGGCCGCAAGGCTGGGGACATAGCCCAGCCGGTCGATAGCCGCCTGCACCTTCTCGCGCAGTTGCGGGCGCACGTTGGGGCCGCCGTTGATAACGCGGCTCACTGTCTGGAGCGAGACCCCCGCTTCCTCGGCGACGCCCCTGATCGTGACTGTCTTGCGCACCCGCGCCATTCCCCGCCCGTTCCCGTCCCGGCTACCTGATGCAGGCCCGCCCCGTCGCCGGGTCGCTGGCACAGCGGTAGACCCATGTCCAATCGATTGCGGATTGCGCGGGAAAGCGCCCCGCTGCAACCCCCCTTGGCGTTGTTTTCTTCCGATAGCCGCTCGCTCCGGTGCCGGAAGATCTGCCACAAAAAATTCCGTTTGTGAACGATCACAATTTGGGGCTATATGTGCAGCTGAGAAGATCGCGCCAAGCGATTTGCAATGGGGAGAGACGGAAATGCACCTACATCGTCGGATGTTGCTGGCCAGCGTTGCGAGCGTGATTCTCGCACAGCCAGCCTTCGCGCAAGAGCAGGCCGCGCAGGCCGCCGCCGATCAGGCGCAGGAACCGGTCGCCGAGCCAGAGGGCGACACGATTATCGTCACCGTCGACCGCCGCGAACAATCCCTGCAGGACTTTGCCGGCACGGCATTTGCCATCAGCGGCGATGATCTGAAGGCGCTCGGCGTGCAGAACGTCACCGACCTGCAGAACCAGATTCCGGGTCTTTCGGTTGCCAACAACCAGGGCAATATCGAAGTCTACATCCGCGGGATCGGTTCGAGCAACAACACCGAATTGGGCGACCCGGCGGCAGCCTTCCACTTTGACGGCGTCAACATCCCGCGCCCCTCGGGTATCGGTTCTGCGTTCCATGACATCCAGCGCGTTGAGGTCAACGTCGGCCCGCAGGGCACGTTGCGCGGCCGCAACGCGACCGCCGGTTCGATCAATGCGATCAGCTTCCGGCCCGGCCTCGGCATTTTTGACGCAGCGCTCGAAGGCGAATACGGCAACTTCAACCAGCGCTCGGTTCGCGGCGTCCTGAACATTCCGGTGACCGATACGGTCGCTGTCCGCTTTTCCGGGCTCTATCAGGCCAATGATTCCTACTACAACAATGTCGGCCCGGTGCAGGGCATCGGCGTTGCCGAAGCGCAGGACAACCTTTCGGGCCGTGCGCAGATCCTGTGGAAGCCCACCGATCGGCTGACGATCCTTGTCGCGGGCGATTACATTGCCGAAAACGGCACGGGCTACACCGGCACCAACTTCGCGCTGCCGCTGGGCGCGCTCGAAGATGGCGACATCACGCAGGAAGAATTCGATAACATCGACCCTCGCGATGTCATCGCGCGCGGGATCACGCCGCAGCTCAACACCGATCACTGGGGGCTCAGGACCACGATCGAATATGAAGGCGATGGCTTCAAGGTCGAATACACCGGCAGCTACCGCGATGCGGTTTACGATTACGAGGCAACCACCCCGCTTTCGCCCGCGTTTCCGGGCGCGCTCGATCGCCTGTCGGAGCGCGACAATATCTTCACGCCCGAACCGGGTGATGTGATCAACGATCCGGTTATTCTGGCGGAGAACCTGGATAACTTCTCGCGCTTCCGGATCATTTCGGATTCGCGCTCGCAATTCCATGAACTGCGGATCTTCAACACCGATGGCCCCTTCATCTGGAGCCTCGGCGGGGTGTACATCAACGAAGAACAGCGCTCTTTCCTCGGTTCAACCGGGGATCGTGGCCTCTTCTTCCAAGGCATCGAATTCAACACCAGAACCGACACCGAATCCTACGGGATCTACGGTGATGCGACCTACGAGGTGAGCGACAGTTTCCGCGTCACCGCCGGCCTGCGTTACACCGACGACCGCAAGGAACGGACCGGCGTGGCTGCGCGCTATGGTCTTGCGCTGGGCGGTGGCAGCTTCGAATGCTGTGGCGGTGTCCGCGTGGGTACCGAGGGTTTCGAGTTCGCCGCCTTTGATCGGACCATCATCAATCCCGACACCGATGGCGATGGCACGATTTCGAACGCTGAAATCTTTGCATTCCATGCCAACGGGATCGCGCAAAATGGCGCTCGGGACAATCTGGGGGACATTCTGGCGAACGGGCCGCAGGGCATTTTTGCAACGCCCTTCCCTGAAGGCGGCGATGGCACCATCCTGACGACGCCCTGTATCGATACGGTGTCGTTCGACTTTTTCAGCTGCGAGGGCTTCACCAATGGTCCGTTCGCTCCCGATGTCTTCCCGATCAACCCGGGTGCCTTCACCTTCGCCGTTCCGTTTGGCGGGCAGATTTTCCAGCAGGATGGCCAATTTTCGGATGACTTTGTCGACTGGCGCCTGCGTGCCGAATTCGACATCACCCCGGACAACCTGTTCTACGCGCTGGTCGCCAACGGCCACAAGTCGGGTGGCTTCAACGACAATCTCGGCGACAATGGCGTGGCGCCCACTTACGGCACCGAGAACGTCGTGCTGTACGAAATCGGCAGCAAGAACACCTTCGATATCGGTGGACGCAAGGCCTACCTCAATGCCTCGCTGTTCTACAATGATTATTCGGATCAGGTGTTTACGGGCCTCTTGAGCGTCGAGACCGCCGTTGAGATCGCAAACGAGCTGCTGGGGCAGGTCGTCGAGGTTCCCGAGGGCACAAACGCTGCTCTGGTCGTGTCGTTCAGCTTCAACGCTGCGGATTCGCGGATTTACGGGGCTCAGGTCGAAGGCGGCTTCGAGCTGCCCGGCAACATCGATTTCGACTTTACCGCGCTCTATCTCGAAGCCGAGATCGAGGACGCGGAAGATATTCCCGACTTCCGCTTCCAGCCGGATGTCGATTCGGGCAACGCCGTCTTCCGTCCCATTGCCGGCAATCGCTTGCCCCGCACGCCGAAGTGGCAATTGAACGCGAAGCTCAGCCAGGTGATCGAACTGCCGAGAGGCCAACTCGACTGGGTGGCTTCGCTGGGGTATCGCTCCTCGCAATTCCACACGATTTTCAACAGTCTGGAATTCGATGCGGACAATAACGGGACGCCTGTCACCGGTGGCCGTCTGCTCGATCGGATCGATGGCTATGCCACTCTGGATATCGGTGCCGGCTGGACGATTGACGACGAACGCAAATATCGCTTCGAGGTCTATGCCAACAACGTGACCAACCAGCAGGAAGAAGCCGCGATTATCATCACCCAGTTCGATAATACCCGCTTCTTCATCCGTCCCCGGACATACGGCGCGCGCATCGCTGTCAAGTTCTAGGCGCGGAGACATCATGGCGGCGTCCCTCCAGCAGGGGCGCCGCACCGTCCGAACGGCGTTGGGCAAAGGGTTGATTGGAAATGATCGCAAAGGCCTTGCTTGCTGGATCTCTCGGGTTTGCTGCCCTTGCCGGGACGCTCGTGGAAACGAGCGGCACCGAGCAGGAACAGGCTGCACCCCCGGTCATGGCCGATAAATCGCCCCCACAAGCGGGCGAGACGGTCCCGACCAAGGTTCCCGCAGGCTATGCTCTGGTCTGGTCCGATGAGTTTGACACGCCCGGCCTCCCCGATCCGGCAAAGTGGAAATATGATACCTTCCGCAACCAGGAAGGCTGGTTCAACAACGAGAAGCAATATTACGCCGCTGGCCGGGAGAAGAACGCCCGGGTGGTGAATGGCCGCCTGGTCATCGAAGCCCATGCAGAGGACATTTCGTCAGCGCGCTATGCCGATTGGGGCAAGCAGAAATACACCTCGGCCCGGCTCATTACCCAAGGGCTTGGGGACTGGACCTACGGCTTTTTCGAGATCCGCGCGAAGCTCCCCTGTGGCCGGGGAACGTGGCCCGCGATCTGGATGCTGCCTTCCGATCCGAGCGTGAAGTGGCCCGCTGGCGGCGAGATCGACATCATGGAGCATGTCGGCTTCGATCCCGGCGTCATCCATCACAGCATCCACACCTCCGCATTCAACTTTTCGCGCGGCACCCAGAAAACCTCGAGCCACACGGTTCCTGACGCCTGCGATGCCATGCACAAGTATCAGCTGCTGTGGACCGCCGATTTCATGCTGTTCGGCGTGGATGATCAGCCCAAGTTGCTGTTCAAGAAGGAAAGCGACAAGGAGGCGCGCTGGCCTTTCGACAAGCCGCAGCATCTGCTGCTGAACATCGCTGTCGGCGGAAACTGGGGCGGGCAGAAGGGCGTGGATGACACCGCCTTCCCGGCGCAGATGGAAGTGGACTACGTCCGCGTCTACCAGCCGCGAAAGTAAGTCAGCGCGCACGCCGCGCAGGCGGCATGTTGCAGGGTCTGGGCGAATCGCCGCCCGCCGGAAGGCTGTCCCTCTTTTCGGGTCCGACGCGGGAAGCGGATTTCTTGACAAGGCGAAGTGCGGCTAGGAGAGAGCGGCTGTCCCTCGCTTGATCCAAGGCTCGTTCCCCTATGACAGACCCCTCGCCCGGCTGGACCGCGCTGGTGCTCGCCGGGCAGCGTCCGGGGATCGACCCGATGGCGGCGCATTTCGGCACAGAGGTGAAAGCGCTGATCCCGGTTGCGGGAGAGATGATGCTCAACCGGGTGCTGATGGCGCTGCTCGATACGCCGCAGGTGGCGCGCGTGATCGTTCTGGCGCAGAACACGCTGCACCTGCGCACCCACCGCGACCTTGCCTGGGCGGTGGCAGAACCGCGCATCTCCTTCCGCGTCTCCGGCCCGACGATCAGCGGATCGGTGCTGGGCGCAGGGGAAGACCCCCAGATCGGCCTGCCGCTGCTGGTCACCACTGCGGACAATGTGATGCTCACCCCAGCGACCATCGCCGAATTCGTGGCAGGCGCGGGCGCGAGCGATGTGTCGGTGGCTTTCGTGGAGCGCCGCAATCTGGAACGCGCTGTTGGCCCCAACAAGCGCACTTGGTTGACCTTTCGCGATGGCGCCTTCACCGGCGCGAACCTCTTCGCATTGACCGGCTCCGGGAGCACAAACGCTCTGAAGTTCTGGGAAAAGGTCGAGGCGGATCGCAAATCCGTCCTGCGCCTCGCGGCCCATTTCGGGCCGGTGCTGATGGTGAGGCTGCTGCTGCGGCAGATGACGCTCACGCAGGCGTTGGCGGCGGCGGGTGCGAAACTGGGCGCATCGGCCGCGCCGGTGGTGCTGTCGGACGGGCGCATGGGCGTCGACGTCGACAAGGCCGAGGACCACGCGCTCGCCGAAAGGCTGCTGGGAGCGGGGCGCGCATGAAGCGCATCTGCTTCCTGTTCAATCACGACCAGACCCACCAGCTCGCGCACAGTCTCCCCATCGCGCTGGCGCTGGCGGCGCGCGGCGAGCATCACGTCACCCTCGCCTATGCGCGCGACGGCGTTCGGGCCGAGATCGCGCGGCAGGCCGATCCGGCGCTGCTGGCGCGGATGGAGCTGGTGCAACTGGGCCTCAAGCGCGGCGGATCGCAGGCGCTTGCCGGGATGCTGGAGCGGCTCGTCCCCGCGACCAAGCTGC
>PNKW01000039.1 GCA_013822695.1 Erythrobacter sp.
CTCGAAGGCGGCGATGCCGATGACATCAACGCCAAGGCGCAGGCACTTACCCAGTCGGCGATGAAGATGGGCCAGCAGATCTATGAAGCCCAGCAGGCTGCCGGGCCCGATGCTGCCGCTGAGACTGCGGGCGAAGCGGCCGCCGAAGAAGACGTCGTCGACGCCGAGTTCTCCGAGGTCGACGAAGACAAGAAGGGCTAAGGCCCCGATGCAGCCCATTGTCCCGCTGCCCGCGTCCGGATTGCGTATCCGGCGTGGGCACGGGCGATGGTGACGGGGATTAGGTCACGAACATGTCCAGCGCCCAGACGGATTACTACGCCACGCTCGAAGTCACCCGCGATTGCGACGGGGCGACGCTGAAGAGTGCTTACCGCAAGCTCGCGATGAAGTTCCACCCGGACCGCAATCCGGGTGACGCCTCGGCGGAAGCCAAGTTCAAGGCGATCAGCGAGGCCTATGACTGCCTCAAGGACCCGCAGAAGCGCGCGGCCTATGACCGCTACGGGCACGAGGCCTTCACCCAGGGCATGAACGGCGGCGGCGGCGGTCCCTTCGGGGGGCGCGGCGCAGACGGCTTTGCCGATATCGGCGACATTTTCGAGACGATCTTCGGCAGCGCCTTCGGCGGCGGCGGCGCGCAGCGCCAGCAGAACCGGCGCGGCGCGGATCTGCGCTACGACATGCAGGTCACGCTCGAGGAAGCCTTCAGCGGCAAATCGACCGAGATCGAGATCGAAGTCTCGCAAGCTTGCGACACCTGCGACGGCAGCGGGGCGACGCCGGGCACCTCCGAGCGCCAGTGCAACCTGTGCCACGGCATGGGCAGCGTGCGCGCCAAGCAGGGCCTGTTCGTGATCGAGCGCCCGTGCCCCACCTGCAACGGGCGCGGCACGGTGATCGAGAACCCCTGCCGCGTGTGCCGGGGCGAGGGGCGGGTCGACAAGGCCCAGACCCTGAAGGTCGACATCCCCGCCGGCGTCGACACCGGAACCCGCATCCGCCTCTCGGGCAAGGGCGAGGCTGGCCAGCGCGGCGCGCCCCCGGGCGATCTCTACATCTTCCTCCACGTCAAGCCGCACACCGTCTTCGAACGGGAAGGCACGACGCTCGCCACCCGCGTGCCGGTGAGCTTCACCACCGCCGCATTGGGCGGCTGCGTCGAGATCCCCGATCTTGACGGCTCCACCAACCGGCTCGAGATCCCGATCGGCATCCAGTCGGGCAAGCAGCTGCGCATCCGCGGGGCAGGCATGCCGGTGCTGCAAGGGCGCGGGCGCGGCGACATGGTGGTCGAGATCGTGGTCGAAACCCCGACCAGGCTGTCGCGCCGCCAGAAGGAAATCCTCGAGGAATTCAAGGCCACCGAAACCGGCGACGAATGCCCCGAAAGCCGCAGCTTCTTCGCCAAGCTCAAGGACGCCTTCGGGGGCTGAGACGAGCAAGGTGCTTCCCTCGCTCCTCATCGTCGACGACTTCCTCAAGGACCCGTGGGCGGCGCGGCGTGCGGCGCTGGGGCTGGACTATGATCCGGCCCGCCAGCACGGCAATTTCCCCGGACTCAATTCATCGGCGCCGCTGGCGACCGGCGGCATCGATGCGGCGGTTTCGCGGCTGTTGGGGGCAAGGCTCGGACCGGCGCCGGGGACTCAGCACGGGTTCTGCCGCCTGACAAGCAAGGGCGCCAAGGGCAGGAGCGGGGTACATATCGACCCGGCGGCCTATTCGGGGATCCTATACCTCTCGCGCCCCGAAGACTGCGCCAGGCCCGACGCGGGCGGCACCGATTTCTTCCGCCACCGCCGCACCGGGCTCGAAGCCGTGCCGCAAGACCCGGCGAAAATCGCCGCGAGCGGCTATTCCGACATCAACGCGCTGGTCGAGGATGTAGTCAACAAGGACACGACCCTCCCTGCGAAATGGGAGCGCACCCTGCGCATTCCCGCCCGTTTCAACCGGCTGCTGTTGTTCTCGCCCTGGCAGTTCCACAATGCCGCTCCGGGCTTCGGCACCACTCCGGAGGACTCGCGCCTCGTGATGCTGCTGTTCTTCGGCCCGCAGGGCTAACCCAGCCTCTCGCGCACCTCGGCCCTGATCTGTTCGATAAGACCGCGCTGGCAGCGGCCCGCGTTTTCCTCTTCCTCCAGCACCGCGAGAAACGCCGCCCGCTTGCCTGTGCGCACCGTTTCGGCAGATACCCCGCCGGTGACGGTCGAGGCGAGCAGGTCTATCATCCGCTCCGCACCGTGCAGCCGTCCCCAAAGGTAGTCGTTCTCGCGATAGTCGCGACTGAAGAAGGCACCGAAATTGTAGAACTCGATCCCCCGCAGCGTTGCCGCCGTCCCGCCCTCGCGGATCGACAGCGCATCGTCAGGCGAGATGCGGTCGATCTTGACCGGGTTGAACTCGTCCAGCCCCTCACGCCGCGAGAGAGGGAGGGTGGCAACATCGTAGAAGGGAAAGCCGAGATAGGTCAGCAGCATCCGCCGCTTCAACTCCTTGGGCATGTCCTCAAGCGCATCGATCAGCATTTCTTCGGCGGCGAGATCCGTGGCGGGAAGCAGGCGCTGGGTGGCGAGGAAATCGAGCACGGCGCCGGGATGCTGCAAGGCGCTGGCGGCCAGCTCGCGGAAGCGGGTGATGTGCTGCACATCCTCGTCGGCGCGCAGGTAGATCGCGAGGATCTCGTAGATCCGGTCACGCGCCCGGTCGAGCGCATCCTCGGACACCGCGGAATCTAGCTGCCAGTCGCGTGCGAGCTTGCGGGCGAGAAGCTGCAACCGGCGGATGCGAAAGCCGGTATCATGCGCGCGGAAGAAGGCGATTGCGCCCTGCGTTGCTCCCCCTGCGGTGTCGGTCAGCACCCCCAGTCCGCGCGCCTCGAGCTCGCAGCGCAGCGCGCCTGCCAGCGGCAGGGGATCGCCAAGCGGCTGTCCGGCTGCCTTCAGTGTCAATCGCGCCAGCTGTTCGAGAATCCCGTCGAACTTCACCAGCGCATAGGCCCCGAAGGCATAGCCCGCACGTTCGGCCGCGGCCTGCTGCGCCTTGGCGCGCCATCCGGCGAGGCGCTTGGGGGTAGGGCGGTCGAGCAGGAAGGTGTAACCGAACAGCTTTTCCACCGCGCGGTCGATATCGCCCTGCAGCTCCAGCACGATCCGCTTCAGCCGCGCCGCATCGCGCGACTGGTGCTCGATGCGATCGAGATCGTCGCGGATCGGCTGTTCGCGCGGGATGGTCGAGAGCGAACCGAAGATCGCGCCGAAGAAGCCGACCTTGCGTGACGGCGGCCCCGTCATCGCTGCGCCGCCATCGGGGCGGGGGTCGAGATAGACGAAGCGGCGGTCGACCTCACGCTGGGCGGGGCGGCCATAGAGCGCGGAAAGCGCGGCGCCGAAGGGAGCATTGACCAGCACCGCCCCGTCGATCAGCGCGACCTCGCCCACCGTGCCGCGCGCAACATGGCTGGGCATGATCCGCTGGAGAAAGGCCGCGCGCCCGGTCCAGTCGTGCCCCTCGGCCTCGGCCAGCGCGTCCATTTCGGCGAGGGTGAGCGGCGGGAAGGCCCCCGGAAAGCTCGCGGTTGCGCGCGCGGCGAGCACCAGCTCGAGCGGATCGGCGAGCGGCGCGCAGTCATTGTCACCCACCCGCGCGCGAAAATTGATCGGCAGGCGGTGCTCGGTCTCCTCCACCTGCGAAGGCGAGTTCAGCCGCAGCGTTTCGGGATGGCCGCGGAAATCGGTGACGGTCACCGCGAGGTCGATCGGATAGCCGATGGGCAGCAGCGGGATGCGATCCCCTTCCTCCTTCATCTTCATGAAGGCCTCGAACAGCATTGCCGAGAACTTCGCGCCCGAGAAGGGCGGGCTGAACCACCGCCCGCGCACCAGCTTCGAGACCTTGGCGCGCACCTCTGCCCGCGTTTCGGGAGAGACGGTCGCGCTCACCGCATTGCCGGGACGCGACAGGAACCATTCGGCGATCGGCTGAGCCCAGAGCTTGGCATAGCGCCACATCGGCTCGGCGTCGGGATCGGTCAGCTGGCTGACATCGGCATTGGCGAGCCACAGGTCGGTCAGCGGCTCGAGGCTGTGCCCGGCATGGATCGCCTGTGCGAGGAACACCGCATTGATCCCGCCCGCGCTCGCGCCGGTCAGGATGTCGGGAAGGACGCGGATCTGCAAGCCATGGTCCCGCTCGATGGCCGCCAGAAAATCGCGATAGGCTGCCGCCGCCCCCTTGAGCCGGACCACGCCCGGATGATGGTAGGCGCGGCTCGCGCGGGCGAGGTGCCACACCTCCTTGGTGATGCCGTGCATGTAGACCGCAAGGCTGACCCCGCCGTAACACACGAGAGCAAGGCGCAGTTCCTTCTGGCGCATACTGCTTCCTAACGTCCATTGCCTCGGCAATGCAATTGCGTTCGTCATCTGTTCTCGTTATGGGGCATGACATATGGCAAAAACCAAACGTCGCTACGTGTGTCAGGAATGCGGCTCGGTCTCGCACCGCTGGCAGGGGCAATGCGCCGATTGCGGACAGTGGAACACGTTGATCGAGGATGTGCCCGCGACGGTGTTCTCGCAGAAGCACGACCTGTCGAGCGGCGGGCGCGCGGTGGCGTTCGAGCCGCTGAATGCGCCCACGAAGCTGCCAGTGAGGAAGTCGACGGGGCTGGCGGAGTTCGACCGCGCGCTCGGCGGCGGGCTGGTGCCGGGCTCGGCGGTGCTGCTCGGCGGCGATCCGGGCATCGGCAAATCGACCCTGCTTCTCCAATGCGCCGCGACCATCGCGCGCGGGGGCAATGATGTGGTCTATGTCAGCGGCGAGGAAGCGGCCGGGCAGGTGCGCCTGCGCGCAAGCCGTATGGGCGTGGCCGACGCGCCGATCCGGCTCGCCTCGGAAACCTCGGTGCGCGATATCCTGACGACGCTGGGACAGGGCGAGCCGCCCGCGCTGCTGGTGATCGATTCGATCCAGACCATGCATTCCGACACCATCGAAGGCGCGCCCGGCACCGTCTCGCAGGTTCGCGGCTGCGCGCTCGAGCTGATCCGCTACGCGAAGGAAAGCGGCTGCGCGCTGGTGCTGGTCGGGCACGTCACCAAGGATGGCACCATCGCCGGGCCGCGCGTGCTCGAACACATGGTCGATGTGGTGATGAGCTTCGAGGGCGAGCGCAGCCACCAGTACCGCATCCTGCGCGCGCTCAAGAACCGCTTCGGCGCTGTCGACGAGATCGGGGTGTTCGCCATGGCCAGCGAAGGGCTGGAGGAGGTCGCCAACCCCTCGCTGCTGTTCCTCTCGGGCCGCGAAACACCGCTGGCGGGCAGCGCAGTGTTCCCGGCGTTGGAGGGCACGCGCCCGGTGCTGGTCGAGATTCAGGCGCTGATCGTGCGCCTGCAATCGGGCGCGACCCCGCGCCGGGCGGTCGTGGGGTGGGACTCTGGGCGGCTCGCGATGCTGCTTGCCGTGCTGGAATCGCGCTGCGGGCTCAATTTCTCCGCGGCCGAGGTCTATCTCAACATTGCCGGGGGCTATCGCCTGACCGACCCTGCCGCCGACCTAGCGGTGGCCGCTGCGCTGGTCTCGGCGCTGGCCGAACGGGCGCTGCCCGACAAGACGGCATGGTTCGGCGAGGTCAGCCTTGCAGGCGAAATCCGCCCGGTCGCCCATGCCCCGCTGCGGCTGCGCGAGGCGGCCAAGCTCGGCTTTGCGCGCTGCTATGGCCCCGCGGGTGCGGTGAGCGGGGAGCGCGGGGCCGACTATCGCGGCCTTGCCGCACTCGCGAACGTCGTTGACCAGGTGATGGGCAACGCATAATCGTGGCGCGCCATGGCCGTGCTCGACATCATTATTGCCATCATCGTCGTGATCGCCGCGATTGGCGGCTTCGTGCGCGGGCTGGTGCAGGAAGTGCTGAGCCTTGCCTCGTGGATCATGGCGGCGATGGCGCTGCACTTCATGCACCCGGCGTTGACCGAAGGGCTAAAGAGCTTCTACCGCGCCGAACCCGCGGTCTCGCTGTTCGCCTTCGCACTGCTGCTGCTGATCCCCTATGCGGCGATGAAGGTCATCATCGGCAATGCCAGCGGGGCTTCGGACGGGGCGATCCTTGGTCCGGTCGACCGCGTGCTCGGCTTCGGCTTCGGCGCGGTCAAGGGCGCGCTGATCGCGGTTTTCGCTTTCGCCATGCTGGTGACCGGCTACGACGACAAATGGGGCTACTCCGGGCGGCCCCAATGGATCACCGGCGCGCGCACCTACGCAGCGGCAGATGCCTTCTCGCGCCAGTTGATTCCGGCCATTGCGGTCCGGCGTGATCGTCTGCGCGGCGAGGAAGAGGCGCGCGAAGCGGCTGCGGCGCGCTTCAAGAAGGGGAAGCGGTGACAGCGCGGGCTGCGGCGAAGCTCTATTCGCCCGAACTGCTGGGGCTCGCGACAGGGCTTGCGGCCTTTCCCTTGAGCGATGACCTGCCCTTGCGGGCCGAGGCGCGCTCGCGCAGCTGCGGCAGCGTGATCGCGCTTGGCCTTGGGCTGGACGAGACGGGGCGCATTGCGCGGATCGGGATGCAGGTCAGCGCCTGCGCGATCGGTCAGGCCTCTGCCGCGTTGCTGGCGCAGGGGGTGTCCGGGCGCGACGCGGGCGCGGTCGATGCTGCCGCCGCGGCGCTCACGCAGTGGCTCGCGGGAGAGGGCGCTTTGCCAGACTGGCCTGGCATCGCCGCGCTCGCGCCCGCGCGCGATCATCCGGGGCGCCACGGCGCGCTGCTATTGCCGTGGACTGCAGCGCGCACGGCGCTTTCGCAAGGCCCAGGCACCCGCTAGGGACGAATGCGAGACAAGATCGCAGCCGCATGGCGAAAATCGGGGACAGGGACGACATGGCAGAAGCCGAGGCGCTCGCCGCACGCGAGCCGAGCGAGAGCGAAATTCGCCTGGTGATCGGCGCATCATCGGCGGGCACCATCTTCGAATGGTACGATTTCTTCATCTACGGCACGCTCGCCTACATCCTCAAGGACGCGTTCTACGCCACCGACAACGAAACGCTGGGCCTGCTGCTGGTGTGGTCGACCTTCGCAGTCGGCTTCGCCTTCCGCCCGCTTGGCGCGGTGCTGTTCGGCTTTCTGGGTGACAGGCTGGGGCGCAAATACACCTTCCTCGTCACCGTGACCCTGATGGGGATCGCCACTGCGGGCGTTGGCCTGATCCCCACCATCGAAACCATTGGCATTGCCGCCCCGATCATCGTCATCCTGCTCCGCGTGATTCAGGGGCTGGCGCTGGGAGGCGAGTATGGCGGCGCGGCCATCTATGTCGCCGAGCACGCCCCGCCCGAAAAGCGCGGGTTCTACACCAGCTTCATTCAGGCGAGCGTGGCCGGGGGCTTCGTGCTGTCGATCATCGTCGTGCTGCTGTGCCGCGCGCTGATCCCGACCGAGGCCTTCGCCGCATGGGGCTGGCGGGTGCCGTTCCTGCTGTCCATCGCGCTGCTGGCAATCTCCTTGTGGATGCGGCTCAAGCTGTCCGAAAGCCCCATCTTCCAGGCGATGAAGGCAGCCGGAGAGACCTCGGGCAATCCCTTTGTCGAAAGCATGACCTACCCGGGCAACCCCAAGCGGCTGTTCGTGGCGCTGTTCGGCATCACCGGTATCCTGACGACGGTGTGGTACACCGGCTTCTTTTCGGCGATGAGCTTTCTGAGGGGGCCGATGCACGTGGCCGACCTGACGGTCGAACTGCTGCTGCTGGTGTCGGGCCTGATCGTGATGAGTTTCTACGTCATCATCGGCAAATGGTCCGACCGCGTGGGCCGCAAGCTGCCGATCATCATCGGCTCGGCGCTGACGCTCGCGCTGCTGTTCCCGCTGTTCTGGATGATGGGCAACTTCGCCAATCCCGGCATCGCCGCCGCGGCCGAGCGTGCGCCGATCGTGGTCAGCGGCCCTGCGTGCGAGACCGATCCCTTCGCCGAACTCTTCAAGCGCGAACAGACCGATTGCGGCAAGCTGCTCGAAACCCTGACCGCCGCGGGCGTGCCCTATACCCTCACGCCGGGCGGCGCGCTCGGGATCAGCGCTGGGGGCGAGGCGGTGGCGATCGATCCCGCCTGGCTGACCGATGGCGCGGCGCGCAAGAGTGGCCTGCTCGGCGCGCTCTCAGCCTATGGCTTCGATTTCTCAAAGCAGCAGCCCTCGGCAGGCGGCGTCCTCGGCATCGTCGGCGTGCTGCTGGCTTTGGGCATGCTCTCGGCGCTGACCTATGGCTCGGTCGCGGCGCTGCTGTCGGAGATGTTCCCGCCGCGCATCCGCTATTCCTCGATGTCGATCCCCTATCACATCGGCGCGGGCTATCTCGGCGGGTTCCTGCCGCTGATCGCGGGCGTGATCGTGGCGCGGACGGGCGATATCTATTCCGGCCTGTGGTACACTTGGGCAGTGGTCGCCTTCGGACTGCTGGTCGCATGGTGGGGCATCCCCGGCGGGCCGCCGCGAGATTTCGCCGATGACTGAACGGGTTCTGCCGCCCCCCACCTTGCGGCTTACGGTCGATACCGAGGCGCTGGCCGCCAACTGGTGTGCGCTCGATGCATTGTCGGGCGGGGCAAGCGCGGGCGCGGCGGTGAAGGCCGATGCCTATGGGCTCGGTGTCGAAACCTGCGTGCCAGTGCTGCGCGATGCTGGCTGCCGCACCTTCTTCGTCGCCCATTGGAGCGAGGTCGCGCCCGTCATCGCCCACGTGCCCGGCGATCAGATCGCGGTGCTCCACGGCGTGCTGACCGAGGCCGACTGCGCCTATGCCCGGGCCACGGGGGCGGTGCCGGTGATCAATTCGCTCGATCAGGCGGCGCTGTGGACCGCGACCGGGGGAGGGCGCTGCCACCTGATGGTCGACACCGGCATCAACCGGCTCGGGATCGCGCTCGGCGAGGCGGGCGATCCGGCGGTAGCCGCGCTCGAGATCGACATTCTCATGAGCCACCTCGCCAGCGCCGACGAGCGGACGGCGATGAACCGGATGCAGGCCGAACTGCTCTCCGAGGCGGCCGAGGCCATTCCCCACCAGCGCCTCAGCCTTGCCAACAGCGCCGGGATCGGCCTTGGCGAGAGCTTCGCCTTCGATCTCACCCGCCCGGGCCTTGCGCTCTATGGCGGGGTGCCGCGCGAGGAATTGGCTGGGCACATCCGTCCCGTGGCGCGTGTCGAGGCGCAGCTGCTCCAGACCCGCAATCTCGCGCCGGGTGAGGGGGTGGGCTACAACGCGACCTTCATTGCGCCCACCCACATGCGCGTCGGCACCGTTTCGATCGGCTATGCCGACGGCTTCCTGCGCGCGCGGGGGCCGGGCAATGCGCTGTTCCATCAGGGCCGCGCGCTGCCGATCCTCGGCAAGGTCTCGATGGACATGGTGGTGGTCGATCTGGCTGCCGCGCGCGATCTCGCCGCCGGAGACTGGCTGGACGTGCCCTGGAACCTCGCTGATGCTGCGCAGCAAAACGCTCTTTCGGCTTACGAATTGCTCACCACCATCGGCCCAAGGTTAAGGCAGAGTTAGCCGACTCGCCGCGTTGTTGTTGCACCGCAGCTTGTGCAGGTGCTAAGACATCCCAGCGAAAGTAAAAAACACGCGGGGTCAAACAGCAATGGTCAGGACGAAAGCGGCAGCTACCGGCGAGGCGGGCGATGCCATCATCATCAAGAAATACGCCAACCGGCGGCTCTACAATACCGCGTCCTCGAGCTACATCACGCTGGAAGACCTCGCCCGGATGGTCCGCGAGAATGTCGAATTTCAGGTGCTTGACGCCAAGACCGGAGATGACATCACCCACCAGATCCTAACCCAGATCATCATGGACGAGGAAGCCAGTGGCGGACAGCAGATGCTTCCCGTCAGCTTCCTCAGGCAGCTGATCGGCATGTACGGCAATTCGATGCAGGCGCTGATGCCGTCCTATCTCGAAGCCAGCATGACCAATTTCCGCGAGAACCAGTCGAAGATCCGCGAAGCCTTCGAGAAGGGCATCAGCGCAACGCCGTTTGCCGCGATCCACGAAACCAACATGGCGATGATGCGCGCGGCCGCCGATGCCTTCATGCCAGGGCTCGGCAAGGCCAAGGAAAAGCCTGTCGCCAAGCCCGTCACCGACACCTCCGGGGAAATTGCTGCGCTGCGCGAACAGATGGCGGCGATGCAAAAGAAGCTGGACGAACTCGGCAAATAGCGAGAAAGCGCGGCGGCCAAGCGGCAAGCGCCGCGACCGTTCAAGCAGGAAGCCTTATCCGTGTCCCAGATCCGCCACGCGCTCACCGTCAAGCGCGAAGACGATTTTGCCAAGTGGTATCAGGAGGTGATCTCCGCCGCCGACCTCGCCGAGGAATCGGGCGTGCGCGGCTGCATGGTGATCAAGCCGTGGGGCTACGGCATCTGGGAACGCATCCAGCGCCTGATGGACGACCGGATCAAGGCGGCGGGCGTGCAGAACTGCTACTTCCCGCTGTTCATCCCGCTCGCCAACTTCACCCGCGAGGCCGAGCATGTCGAAGGCTTCGCCAAGGAAATGGCGGTCGTCACCCATCACCGGTTGATCGCCGACGGCAAGGGCGGGTTGATCCCCGATCCCGAAGCCAAGCTGGAAGAGCCGCTGGTGGTGCGCCCGACCTCGGAAACGATCATCGGCGATGCCATGGCGCGCTGGGTGCAATCGTGGCGCGATCTGCCGCTGCTCACCAACCAGTGGGCCAATGTGGTGCGCTGGGAGATGCGGACACGGATGTTCCTGCGCACCAGCGAGTTCCTCTGGCAGGAGGGCCACACCGCGCACGAGACCCGCGAGGATGCCCTGGCCGAAACGCACCGCGCGCTCGAGATGTACCGGGCCTGTGCCGAGGATGACCTCGCGCTTCCCGTCATCGCGGGCGAAAAGCCGGAGAACGAGCGTTTCCCCGGCGCGGTCGAGACCTGGTCGATTGAAGCGATGATGCAGGATGGGAAGGCGCTGCAAGCGGGCACCTCGCACTATCTCGGCACCAACTTCGCGCACGCGGCAGGAATCCAGTTCCAGGACCGCGAGGGCACGCAGCAGTTCTGCCACACCACCAGCTGGGGGGTCTCGACGCGGTTGATCGGCGGCGTCATCATGACCCATGGTGATGACGACGGGCTGCGCGTGCCCCCCGCCATCGCGCCGCAGCAGATCGTTATCATCCCGATGCTGCGCGAGGCTCCCGAGGACGCCGAGCTTATCGCCTATTGCGAAACCGTGCGCGCCGTGCTGGCCGCGCAGACCGCACTGGGCGAGCGCATCCGCGTGCTGCTCGATACCAAGCCCGGCAAGGCCGCCGCCAAGCGCTGGGACTGGGTCCGCAAGGGCGCGCCCGTCATCATCGAAGTCGGCCCGCGCGACATGGCCGAGGGCAAGATCGCCGTCCTGCGCCGCGACCAGCTGTGGAACGCCGCCAACGGCAAGCCCGCCTTCACCTATCCCGCCCACGCCGAGTTCGTGGCCGAGGCGGGCGCGGTGCTCGAAGCGATCCAACGGGGCCTCTACGAGGAAGCCCGCGCGCGGCGCGATGCCAACATCACCCGCGGCGTGACGGAGTGGCAGGCGGTCGTCGATCACTTCGACAAGGGCGGCAAGTATCCCGGCTGGGTCGAGGTCGAGTGGGCCAAGCCCACCGGCGCGGCGCTGGAAGCCGTGGTCGAGAAACTGAAGGCGCAAAAGCTCACCATCCGAAACGTGCCGCGCGGCGGCGACGCGGCGACCGGGACCTGCATCTTCACCGGCGAACCGGCCGTTGAGCGCATTCTGGTGGCGCGCGCTTACTAGGCTTGCACCGCCCGATGGGGGCGGGCAGACAGGGCGCATGTTGAAACGTGCCCTGCTGCTCGCCGCGCTCGCCGCAGCCCCGCTCGCCGCCCAGACCCACCCTGCCGACAACGTCTCCGCCGAAAGGCTGGAGAAAGACGTCGCCAAGCTCGTGAGCTTCGGCACGCGCCACACCCTGTCCTCGCAGACCGACCCGGCACGCGGGATTGGTGCGGCGGTCGATTGGGGCCTTGAGGAATTCCGCCGGATCGGCACGCAATGCGGCGGGTGCCTCGAAGTGCTCCCCGTGGGCGAGACCGTCACCGGCCCGCGCGTCCCCACGCCGACGCTGGTGCGCAATGCGGTCGCGATCCAGCGCGGCAGCGAACGCCCGAACGAGGTCGTGATCGTGCAGGGCCATATCGACAGCCGCGTCACCGACGTGATGGATGCGACCTCCGACGCTCCCGGCGCCAATGACGACGGCTCGGGCACCGCGCTGGTGATCGAGGCGGCGCGCGTGCTGAGCGGCACCAAATACCCCACGACCATCATCTACGCGCTGCTTTCGGGCGAGGAGCAGGGCCTCCACGGCGGGCAGATCCTCGCCAACTGGGCCGCGGCGCAGGGCTTCACCGTCAAGGCCGTGCTCAACAATGACATCGTCGGCAATTCCTGCGGGAGCGACGGCTATTGCGAGCCCAAGGTGGTGCGCGTCTTCTCCGAAGGCCCGCGTGCCGATCTCACCGACCGCTTGCGCGCCGCCGCCACGCGCTTCGGCGGCGAGAACGATACGCCCTCGCGCAACCTTTCGCGCTGGGTTGCCGACCTTGCTGCGAAGGACGCAGGCGGGCTGCAAGTCCGCCAGATCTGGCGCACCGATCGCATGGGGCGCGGCGGGGATCAGGTGCCGTTCCTCCAGAAGGGCTACCCCGCGATCCGCTTTTCGGTCGGCGTGGAGGATTACGACCACCAGCACCAGGACCTGCGCACCGAGGACGGCGTGGTCTACGGCGACACCATCGACGAGATGGATTTTGCCTACCTCGCCGGGGTGACGAAGCTGAACGTGCGCGCGCTCGATGCACTCGCCCGCGCGCCGATGCCGCCCAAGGTCTCGGTGGATGCGGCGGTGCGGGTGGATACCCAAGTCAGCTGGGAGGCAGTGCTCGGAGCGGAAAACTACCGGGTTTATGCTCGGCGCACCGATGAACCCTCGTGGGTCAGTGAAACCGATCTACCCACTGAACAGGGATTGATCGTGTCCGCTCATGGGCGAACGCTTCGGAACACGGTGGCCGTTCGCGGTGACGACTGGCTGTTTGGGGTCGCGGCTTGCGCTGGCGAGGTGGGCCAGTTTTGCTCCCCCGTCTCCAGCGCCGTCCCCGGCGGGGCCTTCGAGCCGGTGGGGACGGAATAGCCATCGTCATTGCGAGGCCCGTCAGGGCCGCGGCAATCCATGATCCGGCCTCGCGGCTACGGCCAATGCCTGTCCATGGATTGCGTCGCTCCGCTCGCAATGACGAGGCTTATGGGTTAGGGGCTTGTCCATGCCCAAACCTCCCAAGCTCCCCCAGGGGATGCCGACGCCGCAACAGGTGCTCGACTTCATCCAGTCCTCCGACATTCCCGCTGGCAAGCGCGAGATCGCCAAGGCCTTTGGCCTCAAGGGGCAGGAGAAGATCAAGCTGAAGGCCCTGCTCAAGGACATGGCCGAGGAAGGGTTGATCGACGGCAAGAAATCAGCCTTCCACCGCATGGGCGGGGTGCCCAAGGTGACGACGCTCAGGATCGTCGACATCGACGATGGCGAGCTGATCGCCGAGCCTGACAATTGGGACCCCGAAGCGCCCGGCAACCCCCCGCGCCTCACCATCCGCGAACCGCGCCCCAGGCCCGGCGTCAAGCGCCCGCCCGCCTTGAAGCGCGGCGACCGGGTGCTCGCCCGCACCGAGGAGACCGAGACGGGCTGGCGCGCGCATGTGATGAAGAAGCTCCCCGCGCGCACCGAGGGGCTGATGGGCGTGGTCGAGATCGACAAGACCGGCAAGGCGTGGCTCGCGCCGGTCGACAAGCGCGTGCGCCAGTCTGCGCCGATTGCGGACCGTGGCGAGGCGGAAGCCGGCCAGCTGGTGATTGCCGAGCGCGTAGGCCGCTCGGACCGCGCCGGGGTGAAGGTCGTCGAAGTGATCGGCGATCCGCTCGCCCCGCGCTCCTTCAGCCTCATCGCCATCGCCAAGCACGGCATCCCGCACATCTTTCCCGAGGAGGCACTCGAGGAAGCCCCGCGCGCGGCGAAGCTCAAGCTGTCGGAGAAAGCGCGCGAGGACTTGCGACATCTGCCGATCGTCGCCATCGACCCGGCCGACGCGCGCGACCATGACGATGCGATCTGGGCCGAACCCGACGGACAGGGCGGGTTCAACGCGGTCGTCGCCATCGCCGATGTGTCATTCTACGTCCGCCCCGGCTCCGCCCTCGACCGCGAGGCGAGGAAGCGCGGCAATTCGGTCTACTTCCCTGACCGGGTTGTGCCGATGTTGCCGGAAATCCTGTCCGCCGACGTGTGCTCGCTGAAGGAAGGCGAGGACCGCGCGGCGATGGCCTGCCATCTGCACATCAACGCAGACGGCAAGGTCAGCAGCTTCCGCTTCACCCGCGCGCTCGTCCGGATCGCGCACAACATCGCCTATGAGGACGCGCAGAAGGCGGTCGATAGCGGCGCTCCGCCCGAATACCTCGCCAACCTGTGGGACGCATGGCGCGCGCTGGCTGATGCCCGCAATGCCCGCGATCCGCTCGAACTGGAACTGCCCGAACGCCGCGTGGTTCTCAACGAAAAGGGCGAAATCGCCGAAATCGCGATCCGTGAACGCCTCGACGCGCACCGCGTGGTCGAGGATTTCATGATCGCCGCCAACGTCGCCGCAGCCAAGGCGCTCGAAGCCAAGACCGCCCCGGTCGTCTACCGCATCCACGAGCCGCCGAGCCGCGAGAAGCTGATTGCCCTGCGCGATTATCTTGCCACGATGGGCAAAAAGCTGGCGCTGGGGCAGGTAGTTACCCCCGGCCTGTTCAACCGGATGCTCAAGGACGTCACCGATGAAGCCGAGAAGGCGCTGGTGATGGAGGCGGTGCTGCGTAGCCAGACCCAGGCCTATTACGGCCCCGCCAATGCCGGGCACTTCGGTCTGAGCCTTGGTTCTTACGCCCACTTCACCTCGCCGATCCGCCGCTATTCCGACCTTCTCGTCCATCGCGCGCTGGTGGATGCCTACAAGCTTGAGCAACCCGCCCCGCCGGGGTCGATCCCTGCCACCTCCGGCCTCTCCGACCGCGACCGTGCCTCGCTCCAGCAGGTTTCCGACGCAATCAGCCAGACCGAGCGCCGCGCAATGGAGGCCGAGCGCGATACCATCGACCGCTATGTTGCGGCGTGGCTATCCGGCCGGGTGGGCGAGGTGTTCGACACCCGCATCACCGGCGTCCAGAGTTTCGGCTTCTTCGCGACCATCACCGGCCTCGGCGGAGACGGGCTCGTGCCGATCTCGACCCTTGGCGGCGAGTACTTCCGACATGACGAGGCGGCCAAGGCGCTGGTCGGCACCGAAAGCGGCACGATCTATGCGACTGGCGACAGGCTGAAGCTGCGGCTTGCCGAGGCCAATGCGCTGACCGGATCATTGAAGTTCGTGCTGCCCGATGCCGACACCGGCCGCATCGAACCGCGCGGAGCCCGACCGGACGATCGCAAACGCGCGCCGGGCGGGCCGCCAAGGAAGGCGGGCAAGTTCATGGTCGGCCAGCGCGGGCGGCCGGGCAACATCCGCCATCAGGGCCGCAAGAAATAACGCCAGCGCCTCAGACCGTGTGGTCGCTCTTGGTCTCGTCGTAATCGGCGGGGATGATGTAGAGCGGGCAGGGCAGGCTCCCCGCCGCGCCCGAGAAATGCGTCACCAGCGGGCCGGGTGCGGCCCCCTTGGCGGCGCCGAGCACCAGCGCGCCGACCTCCGGGTGCTCGGCGAGGAACTCGCTGACGATCTTCTGCCCCTGACCGATCTTGACCGAGATGGTCGGCATGATCCCGCTTTCGGCGAGCAGATTGCCCGCGACGCCGTGGGCCAGCATTTCCGCCCGGTCGCGCGCCTCGGCCTCGATCGTCGCCTGCACCGCGCCGAAAGCGCTGAAATTCTGCTGCGGCACCAGCGCCAGCAGATGCACCGCGCCCCCCACCGCCACCGCCCGGCGCGCGGCGTAGCGGAGGGCGGAGGTCGCCTCTTCGCTCTCGTCGATGATGACCAGGAATGTGCGCATCGTCTCGGCCCCGTTATGAGCGCGGGGTATCAATGCATTCGTATGGAATGGCAAGGGGGAGCGCTCAACTGCCATTCTGGGCCTTGCCCGACGTTAGGGAATTGGCCAGAGACAGCGCCAAGGATCGTTCTACGGGAGTTAAGCGGATCATGGCCCTCGACATCAAGATGCCGGCTTTGTCGCCCACCATGGAAGAGGGCACGCTCGCCAAGTGGTTGGTCAAGGTGGGGGACACGGTTTCCTCGGGCGACGTGATGGCCGAGATCGAGACCGACAAGGCGACGATGGAGTTCGAGGCGGTCGATGAAGGCGTGATCGCCGAGATCCTGATCGAGGCGGGGACCGAGGGCGTGAAGGTCGGCGCGGTGATCGCGCGGCTTGCAGTGGAGGGCGAGGAGGCGGCACCTGCGCCCGCACCCGCTGCTGCCGAGGCTCCCGCCGCCGATGGTCCCGCCGCGACGCCGACCGCGAAGAAGATGGCCGAGCAGGCGGGGATCGACCTCGCGGGCGTCACCGGGACCGGGCCCAAGGGCAAGATCACCAAGGAGGATGTCGAGGCGGCGATCGCCGAGGGCGGCGGTTCGCCTGCGCCTGCTCCGGCGCCGACCCCTGCCGCTGCCCCCGCAGCCGCGCCTGCAGCCTCGGGCGAGCGCATCATCGCCTCGCCCCTCGCCAAGCGGATCGCGGCCGACAAGGGGATCGACCTCGCACAGATCAAGGGCACCGGTCCCAATGGCCGGATCGTCAAGGAAGACGTCGAGACCTTCACCCCGAGCGCCGCCGCGCCCGCTGCGGCCCCTGCCCCGGCGGCGAGCACGCCTGCTCCTGCCGCCACGCCCGCACCCGCCCCCGCCATCGAAGGCGGCGCGCCCTTTGCCGAGGAAAAGCTGTCGGGCGTGCGCAAGGTCATCGCCCGCCGCCTTACCGAGAGCAAGCAGACGGTCCCGCATTTCTACCTCACCATCGACATCCGGCTCGATCCGTTGCTGGAACTGCGCGCGCAGCTAAACAAGCCGCTCGAGCCCGACGGCGTGAAGCTCTCGGTCAACGACCTGCTCATCAAGGCGCTCGCGCGCGCGCTGATCCGCGTGCCGCAGTGCAATGTAAGCTATCACGGCGACACGCTGCGGCGGTATAGCCGCGCCGACATTTCGGTGGCGGTGGCCGCGCCCTCTGGTCTGATCACCCCGGTGATCACCAGCGCCGACACCAAGGGCCTCGCCGCGATCTCGACCGAGATGAAGGCGCTGGCGGGCAAGGCGCGCGACGGCAAGCTGATGCCGCACGAATACCAGGGCGGCACCGCGAGCCTCTCGAACCTCGGCATGTACGGGATCAAGCAGTTCGACGCGGTGATCAACCCGCCGCAGGGCATGATCCTCGCGGTCGGCGCGGGCCAGCAGCAGCCGTATGTGGTGAATGGAGCGATCGAGGTGGCGACGGTGCTCCACGCGAGCGGCAGCTTCGACCACCGCGCCATCGACGGCGCCGACGGCGCGCAGCTGATGGAGGCGATCAAGCAGCTGTGCGAGAACCCGATGGGGCTGGTGGTGTGAGGTTCATCATGCGCCTGCCTCTCGGCGCTGCGGTTTGCGTCCTCTATTACATAGTTGCAGGCTTGATCGGCATTTCGGCCGGATATCGTGATCAGGCTGCTGCGGAGGGCATTGTCTATGTCGGTATCCTGTTTGGGTTGCTGATAGTTTTCTTTTGGGACGATCACCGGGCGAAGATAGCGGCAGTCATGCTTCACATGTTGCTCTTGGGATGGTGTGCAATCCAATGAGCGCGCCCAAGGCCTCTTCCCGCGCTCCCCAAATCCGCGTCACTGCGTCCCAATCCTCCTCTCCCCTCGCGGGAGAGGAAGGGGCCCGCCGCGCAGCGGTGGGAAGGAGAGGGGGCAAGCGCGATCTCCTTCCGCTCGCCAAGAAGATGCGGCGCGAGCCGACCGAGGCCGAGGCGAGGCTGTGGTCGGTGCTGCGCGGAAAGCGGCTCGGCGGACTGAAATTCAAGCGGCAGGAGCAGTTGGGCGATTACATCGTCGATTTCGTATGCTTCGGCGCGCGGTTGATTGTCGAGGCGGATGGCTCGCAGCATTCTGAAAGTGCGGACGACGCGGTGCGGGATGAATGGCTGCAAGCGCAAGGATTTCGCGTGCTGCGGTTCTGGAACAACGATATTCTGGAGAACCCCGAGGGGGTGGCGCGCGTCATTCTCGATGCCGCGCTGCCCCCTCTCCTCAACCCCTCTCCCGCAAGGGGAGAGGGGCTATGATGGCCGCTAGCGTCAGGCAACCGTCTCCTCTCCCCTCGCGGGAGAGGAAGGGGCTTGCCGCGCAGCGGTGGGAAGGAGAGGGGGCATGACCACGCGCGAACCGCAAATCCGCGTCACCGCCATGCCGGCCGACACCAACCCCTACGGCGGGGTGTTCGGCGGGTGGCTGATGGCGCAGATGGCGCTCGGCGCAGGCAGCCTTGCGAGCCGCGTGGGGCAGGGCAAGGCGGTGGTCGTCTCCGCGACCGATTTCGCCTTTCCCGGCGCAATGGCGGTGGGCGACGAGCTCTCCGTCTATTGCGACATGCTCGCCACCGGCACCACCTCGATGACCATCGCCGCCGAGGCCATCGCCCGGACACGCAATGGCGAGGCGACCACCAAGGTTGCCGAGGGCACCTTCAAGTTCGTTCTCATCGGTGAGGACGGGCGCCCGCGGGCGCTGTCTGCCAACCCTACACTTCTCCTCCCCAAGGAAAATTGACATGGCTAATCAATATGACGTGATCGTGCTCGGCTCCGGCCCCGGCGGCTATGTCGCGGCGATTCGTTGCGCGCAGCTGGGCCTGAAGACTGCGATCGTGGAACGCGAGAACCTCGGCGGAATCTGTTTGAACTGGGGGTGCATCCCGACCAAGGCGATGCTGCGCTCGGCCGAGATTTTCCACTATATGCAGCACGCGGGCGATTACGGCCTCGTCGCGCAGGGGATCGAGGCGGACCTCGCCGCCATCGTCAAGCGCAGCCGCGGGGTGGCCAAGCAGCTCAATCAGGGCGTCACGCACCTGATGAAGAAGAACAAGATCACGGTGCACATGGGGCAGGGCACGCTGACCGGGCCGACCAGCCTGACGGTGAAGGGCGACAAGGGCGAGGAAGCCCTCACCGCCAAGCACATCATCGTCGCCACCGGCGCGCGCGCGCGGGACCTTCCCTTCGCGCCCGCGGACGGCAAGCGCGTCTGGACCTATCGCCACGCCATGACCCCGGCGGAGCTGCCCAAGAAGCTGCTGGTGATCGGATCGGGCGCCATCGGGATCGAATTCGCGAGCTTCTACAACGACCTTGGCAGCGAGGTGACCGTGGTTGAGATGCTCGACCGGATCGTGCCGGTGGAGGACGCCGACGTTTCGACCTTCCTCGAAAAGTCGCTGAAGAAGCAGGGCATCACGATCCAGACCGGCGCCGGGGTCGAGGCGCTGAAGGTGTCCGACAAGGGCATCACCGCCACCATCAAGGACAAGGCGGGCGCGAGCACCACGAGCGAATTCACCCATGTGATCGTCGCCATCGGGATCGTGCCCAACACCGAGAATATCGGCCTCGATGGCCTCGTCGAGATGGACCGCGGCTTCATCCAGATCGATCCCTATGGCCGCACCAAGGCCAAGGGCCTGTGGGCAATCGGCGACTGCACGCCCGGCCCGTGGCTGGCGCACAAGGCGAGCCACGAGGGCGTCACCGCCGCCGAGGCCATTGCCAAGGAGCTGGGTAACACAGAGGTCCACCCCCACCCGCTAAACCGCCTCGCCATTCCGGGCTGCACCTATTGCCACCCGCAGATCGCCAGCGTCGGCCTGACCGAGGCCAAGGCCAAGGAGGCCGGATACGAGGTCCGCGTCGGCAACTTCCCCTTCATCGGCAACGGCAAGGCCATCGCGCTGGGCGAGGCCGAGGGCTTCATCAAGACCGTGTTCGACGCCAAGACCGGAGAATTGCTGGGCGCGCACATGGTCGGTGCGGAAGTGACCGAGCTGATCCAGGGCTACACCGTCGGCAAGACGCTGGAGACCACCGAGGCGGAACTCATGCAGACCATCTTCCCGCACCCGACGCTGTCGGAAATGATGCACGAAAGCGTGCTCGACGCCTACGGGCGGGCGATTCACTTCTGATGGGCGGCGAGGCGCCCGAGGCCCTCAAGGGCGAGGACTGGGCCGGCGAAATGGGCGCCCGCTGGCTCGCCAGTCTCGACCGCTTCGAGGGCATGATCGCCCCAATCGGCGCGGCGCTGCTGGAACGGGCGGCTTATGCACCGGGCGAGCGGGTGCTTGATCTGGGCTGCGGGGGCGGGGCGACGACTCTGGCGATTGCCGAGATGGTGGGGCCGGAGGGCGCGGCGCTCGGCCTCGACATCGCGCCGATGCTGATCGAACAGGCGCAGGCACGCGCGGCGAAGGCGGGGAGCACCGCGCGCTTTGTGTGCGCCGACGCGGCCACCGCCGCGCTTGATGAACCGCCCTTTGACCGCCTGTTCTCGCGCTTCGGCTCGATGTTCTTTGCCGAGCCCATGCCCGCCTTTGCCAACCTGCGCACAATGCTCGCACCCGGGGCGCGGATCGACCTCGCCGTCTGGGCGCACCCGCGCGACAATGCCTGGATGATGGAGATGATGGGCGTCGTGCGCGCCCATGTCGAAGTGCCCCCCGCCGTGCCGCGCGCGCCCGGGCCCTTCGCCTTCGAGGACTTGGGCTATCTCGAAGAGGTGCTGACCGGCGCGGGATTCACGGGGTTTGGGGCAGAGGCCTATCAGGGCGAGCAGCCCGTCGGCGGCCCCGGTGCTTCACCGGAAGAAGCGACCGACTTCGTCCTCGCCTCAATGGCCGCAGGCCGCATTCTGGTAGAGCAGGGCGAGGACGTTCTGGCATCCGCGCGCGCCGATCTTGTCGCGATGTTCACTCGCCATTACCGCGTAGGTGAGGGCGTGATGTTGGCGTGCAAGGCGTTTCTGGTGAGCGCGCGGGGGTGATTTCTAAGGGCTATGGTGCGGCTGGCGCACGATGACGTTTTACCAGCCTATCGTCCGGGCTTGAAGTCCTGACCATGGGGAATGCCAGCAAACCCCCGAATGATCCAACCGAGCGCAGCCGTGAGGAGCCATAAAGCAATGCAAAAACCAGTAACCCACCGGTAAATCTCGCCAAACATCTTTTTTCGCGCTTCCCAATGCGCACTAGATTGCCGCTTTAAGGCTTTATTGCGCAACTCAGGTGTCATGTAGAATGAGCGCATTCGTTGTGCGACATAGTTATCAAGTTGCGATGAATATTTTGGAGCCGTGGTGAACCATTTTGAAAAAAGCGGTGGCGGTAGTGGTGCCTCGCCTTGCGCAGCTCTTATTTTGTTTTCAGCATTTGATTGGCGGCGCATCTCTTCTATGCGAGCGGCCTCTTCTGCTGGAGGGTCCGCCTCGGCTATCGGAATGTCCCCGTTGGTTGCTGCCAAGAAGCAAAACTTTATCCCGGACTCATCGGGGAGCTAAAGGTAGTCCCAGTTCCAAGACACATGCGCATCATCTGGGCAGGGGCTATCGGAAACAATCCAAGGTGCCTCAGGTCCGTGGGTGGTGAACTCAGGCTTTGGCTTTTCCACTGAAAGTACGGCGAAGAGGCCCCCAGCAACCGCAACGCCCATGATTAGCCAGCTTATTCGGCGCCCCCCCTCAAACCAATTTATCGCCATCGCGTAAGCCCCCTAAACGAAGATCGGCGACAGAATAGAGGCTTCGGTTGGAGTGTGCGAGCCAGAATCAACGCCTTACCTGTGCCGCGCCAATCAAGCCGCTATCGGGGAGCATGTTAGGTAACACGAGCAATCACCACAGATTTTTGCAAACATAACAATGATGATTGGCGGACAGGGTGGGATTCGAACCCACGGTAGGCTTGCACCTACGGCGGTTTTCAAGACCGCTGCCTTAAACCACTCGGCCACCTGTCCTATGCCTTGGCTGGCTAACGCCAGACGGCGGTATTGTCACCTGCGGTGACGTCTCCGGCGCTTGCGCGCCTCCGACTCCAAGACCGCTGCCTTAAACCACTCGGCCACCTGTCCTATGCCTTGGCTGGCTAGCGCCAGACGGCGGGATTGTCACCACCCTTTGCCCCAAGACGGGGGGAGAAAGCGGAAACCCGTTGTTGGGAATTCAGCCAAGGTGTGACATCCCTACGCGCATGATTCCCCGCCTGCTCCCTGCCGCCGCGCTTGTTCTGGCCGCGCTCGCCGCGTCGCCCGCCTCGGTGCCCGCGACCGCGCAGGCGAGTGCCGACGGGATTCCCTTCGACGCCTATCTCGAACTGCTCAAGGCCCGCGCCCGGGCCGAAGGCGTGCGCGAGGATACGCTCGAGCGGATGACCGCCGGGCTCACCCCCAATCCGCGGGTGATCGCGCTCGACAACAACCAGCCCGGCAGTGCCACCACGCGCGGCTATCCGCCGATGTCGGACTATATCCGCACCCATGTCGATGGCGCGCGGATCGGCGGGGGCCGGGCGGTCTATGCCCAGCACCAGAGCACCCTCGCCGCGATCGAAGCGCGTTACGGTGTGCCGGCGCCGATCATCCTTGCGATCTTCGGGCACGAGACCAGCTATGGCCGGGTCAAGGGCAACTTCGATCTGGCCCGCAGCCTTGCCACCCTCGCCTGGGAAGGCCGCCGCCGCGAGTTGTTCGCGGGCGAATTCGTCGCGCTGATGAAGATCGCCGAGAAAGGCTATGCGCGCGAGCAGCTGGTCGGCTCCTATGCGGGTGCCTTCGGCAATCCGCAGTTCCTTCCCTCGGTCTACCTGCGCCTCGCGACCGATGGCGACGGGGACGGACGCGCGGATATCTTCACCAACCGCGCCGACACCTTCGCTTCGATCGCCAATTACTTTCGCGACGCCGGATGGCGTCCGGGTGAGCCTTGGGGCGTCGCTGCGGCGGTCCCGGCGGGGTTTGATGCCTCGGCCTACCGCACCCGCCTCGCCTCGCCCGTCTGCCCGCGCGTCCACGAACGCCTCAGCCGCTGGATGACCGTCGCGGAATGGCGTGCGGCCGGAATCGAGCCGCTGCGCCCCTTGGGCGACAATGTCATGGCGAGCTTTTTCCAGCCCGACGGCCCGGGAACCCGCGCCTGGCTGCTCACCGGCAATTACCGCGCGATCCTCGAATATAACTGCTCGAGCTATTATGCGCTCAGCGTCGGGCTGCTGGCTGACGAAATCGTGAACTGATGCCCCCGCCTGCCTCGCCAAGGGGCAAGGGGGCGGATATAGCCACCCGCGTGATGTTTCCCCGATTTTTGCCGCTTGCCCTGACCCTCCTCGCCCTTGTCGCAGGCGTGCCTGCGCGCGCGATGGTGCCTGACGGGGGCCTCCTGACGCTCCCCCCGGTGCTCCCCGCTATCCCCACCAGCGCCGAGGCGCCGGTAGCGCTGCTGGTCGACCTTGGCAGCGGACAGGTGCTCCACGCGCGCCGGCCCGATGCGCGCTTCATGCCGGCGTCGGTCACCAAGGTGATGACGCTCTACCTCGCCTTCGAGCTGATCGAGCAACGCCACCTCGATCCCGCGCAGGTCTTCACCATGAGCCCCGGCATCGCGCGGGACTGGCGGCGGGTGGGCTCGACCATGTTCCTCGAAGCGGGCGAACAAGTGCGGGTCGACGACCTCTTGCTCGGCATCGCCAATGTCTCGGCCAATGACGGGGCGGCGGTGCTCGCGGAAGGGCAGGCGGGATCGGTCGCGGCGTGGACCGCGCTGATGAACCAGACCGCGCTCGGCCTCGGGATGACCGGCAGCCACTTCGCCAGCCCCAATGGCTGGCCCGACGAGGGCCGCACCTTCACCACCGCGAGCGACCTTGTCGCGCTCGCCCGGGCGATGATCACGTGGCATCCCGACAAGTTCGGCTACTATATCGGCCGCGCGGGGTTCGACTACAAAGGCATCGCACAGATCAACCATGATCCGATGATCGGGCGGGTGCCGGGGGCGGACGGGATCAAGACCGGCTTCACCAACGAGGCGGGCTTCACCTATCTCGGCACCGCACGCCGCAACGGCCAGCGGCTGGTGCTGGTGCTGGCGGGCGTGCCCAACGGGCGGCTGCGGGCGCGGGCCGCGCGGGCCTATGTCGAATGGGGCTTCTCCGCCTTCGAGCGCCGCCAGCTCTTCGCGCCGGGCGCAGTGGTGGGTGAGGCGCGGGTGCAGGGGGGCGACGCGCGCGAGGTTGCCTTGAAAGCTGCGGGTCGGCTCGCGATCAACCTGCCCAAGGGCAGCAACAGCCCGCTTTCAGCGACGATCCGCTACGAGGGGCCGCTGCGGGCGCCGATCGCGGCCGGCCAGCAAGTCGCGGTGCTGGAAGTCACCGCCGAGGGCGTCGCTCCGGCGCGCATCCCGCTCTACGCAGCCGAGGCCGTCGGCACCGCCGGGCCGCTCGACCGGATCGTCAACGCCGCGCTGGGATTGTTCTCGTGAGCTTGCCGGGCCGCTTCATCGCCTTCGAGGGCGGGGAGGGGGCGGGCAAGTCGACCCAGGCGCGCCTCCTCGCCGAGGCCCTGCGCGCGCGCGGCCTTAACGTCGTCGTCACCCGCGAGCCGGGCGGCACACCGGGCGCCGAGGCGATCCGCGCGCTGCTGCTTGCGCCGCCGGGTGAAGGCTGGCCGCCGCAGGCAGAGGCGCTGCTGTTCGCCGCCGCCCGCGCCGATCACGTCGCGCACCTGATCCGTCCGGCATTGGCACGCGGCGACTGGGTGATCTGCGACCGGTTCGTCGATTCGAGCCGCGCCTATCAGGGCGGGGCAGGGGGCCTTGGCGACGCGGCGATTACCGCGCTCCACGCCTTCGGCAGCAACGGATTGCGCCCCGACCGCGTGATCCTGCTCGAGGGTGACGAGGCGGCGCTGGCGGGCAGGCTCGCCGCGCGGGGGGAGGCCGCCGACGCGATCGAGGGCCGTCCGGCGGAGTACCACCGCGCTGTCGCCGGGGCCTTCCGCGCGCTCGCAGAAGCTGACCCGCAAGGCTTTGCGCGCATCGATGCTATCGGAGCGCCCGAGGACGTTCACGCCCGCATCCTCGATACGCTCGGGGACCTCCTCCCATGACGGACTGGCCCAACCACGCCGAAGCCTGGCGCGCGTGGCGCGATGCGCTGGGCGGGGAGCGGATGCACCATGGCTGGCTGCTCGCGGGCAAGAGCGGGCTCGGCAAGCGCGACTTCGGCATGGCCGCCGCGCGCGCGCTGGTTGCCGAACCCGGCGTGCCGCAACCCTCGGGCGAGCACCCCGACATCATCACCCTCACCTACGGCCCCAAGGACGACAAGGGCGAGAAGGCGCAGGCCGATGGCAAGCCGTTCGAGCTCGCCCGTTCGATCCGCATCAAGCAGATCCGCGCGATGCAGCGCCGCCTGACCACGCGGCCGACGCTGGGGAGCCGGCGGGCGATCATCATCGATCCGGCCGACGATCTCGAGCGCAACGCCGCCAACGCACTTTTGAAGAGCCTTGAGGAACCGCCTGCGGGCACCTTCTTCCTGCTCGTCACCCACCGCCCCGCGCGGCTGCTGCCGACGATCCGCTCGCGCTGCCGGACGCTGCGGTTCCCGGTGCTGACCGACAGCCAGCTCGGCGCGATGCTCCACGCCGCCGGGCTGCCTTCCGATGCGCAGGCCATCGCTGCGGCGGAAGGCTCATTCGGCGCGGCGGTTCGCTTTGCCGAGGAGGATCTCGCACCCATCGCCCGGGTCATCTCGGGCCTGCTCGCAAGCGGGGACAGCTGGATGACGGGCCGCGGCGAGCTTGCCCGGCTGATCGGCCCGCGCGCCGGGCGCGAGCGGGTGCAGGCGGTGCTCGACCTCGCCCAATCGCTCGCCGCCCGCGCTGCCCGCGCCGCCGAGGACCCGGCCCGCCGTGCGCGGCTGATCGAGACCCACGCCGCGCTCGTCCAGCTCGCCGCCGAGGCGCCCACCGCCAATTTCGATCCCGGCTTGCTTCCCTTCGAGATCGGCAGCTTGCTTGTCGCCGCCGCCCCCGCTAGCGAACCGGCCCATGGCTGAGACGACCCCCTTCTACATCACCACCGCGATCAGCTACCCCAACGGGCGCCCGCATATCGGACACGCCTATGAGGCGATTGCGGCCGACGTGATCGCGCGCTTCCAGCGCCTTTCGGGCCGCCGCGTGCGGTTCCAGACCGGCACCGACGAGCACGGGCTCAAGATGGCGCGGAAGGCCGAAGAACAGGGGCGCACGCCCTCTGATCTCGCGGACGAAATGTCGGGCTATTTCCGCGAGATGTGCGACGCTTTGAACGTGTCTTATGACCGCTTCATCCGCACCAGCGAACCCGATCACCACCGCGCCAGTCAGGCGATCTGGCAGGCGATGGAGGCTTCGGGCGACCTCTATCTCGACCGCTATGAAGGCTGGTACTCGGTCCGCGACGAAGCCTATTATGACGCAAGCGAACTCGTGGAAGGCGAGGGGGGCGAGAAGCTCTCCCCGCAAGGCACGCCGGTGGAGTGGACGGTCGAGGAGAGCTGGTTCTTCCGGCTTTCCAAGTACGAAGGCCAATTGCTTGAATTGCTGAAGAGCCCTGGCTTCCTCGAACCGGCAAGCCGCCGCAACGAGATGATCGCCTTTGTCGAACTGGGCCTGCGCGATCTGTCGGTCAGCCGCACCAGCTTCGACTGGGGAGTGAAGGTGCCGGGATCCGATGGCCACGTCATGTATGTTTGGGTCGATGCGCTCACCAACTATCTGACAGGGCTCGGCTATCCCGACGACATGGGTGATATGTGGCCCGCCAGCCTGCACCTGATCGGCAAGGACATCGTGCGCTTTCACACGATCTACTGGCCGGCCTTCCTGATGAGCGCGAAGCTCCCCGTGCCGGAAAAAGTGTTCGGCCACGGGTTCCTGCTCAATCGCGGGCAGAAGGAATCGAAGTCGCTCGGCAATGTCACCGATCCGCTCGAACTGGCGGAGCGCTTCGGCGTTGATGCCTTGCGCTACTTCCTGATGCGCGAGGTCGCCTTCGGACAGGACGGCAGCTACTCGCCTGAAGCCATTGTTTTACGGGCGAATGCTGAGCTGGCCAACAGCTTCGGCAATCTCGCGCAGCGCACGCTGTCGATGATCGCCAAGAACATGGACGGGCGGCTTGAGCTATTTGAAGATCAAGAGGTCGATCGTCGCCTTCGAGGCGACGTTGCGGATGCTTGCCGCGTGCAATTGCCCCGCGACTTCGAAAACCTCTCCTTCTCCACCGGGATCGAGGCCTGGCTGCGGGCAGTCTATGCCTGCAACCAGTATGTCGACGAGCAGGCGCCCTGGGCGCTCAAGAAGACCGATCCTGCGCGGATGAAGGCCGTGCTGCAAACCCTATTCGTGGCGCTGCGCGACCTTGCCATCGCGATCCAGCCCGCGGTGCCGAGCAAGGCTGCGGCGCTGCTCGATCAGCTCGGCATCCCCGAGGGCGAGCGCAGCTATGCGGCACTCGCTGACACCGATTGGTTCAACCGCCTCGTCGCGAGCGGCTTCACCGTCGCCCCGCCGACCCCGCTGTTTCCCCGCCTCGAGCTTCCCGCCGAGGACGCGTGATGCTGGTCGATAGCCACTGCCACCTCGAATACAAAGGCCTCGTCGAGGACCGCGAGGGCGTGCTGGCGCGCGCACGGGCGGCAGGCGTGGGGGCCTTCCTCAACATCTCGACCCGCCAGAGCGAGTGGGAGCAGGTGGTCGGCACCGCCGTGCGCGAGCCCGATGTCTTCGCCAGCGTCGGCATCCACCCGCATGAGGCCGACGCCCATCAGGACCTGGGCCGCGCTGCGTTGCTGGAGGCGACCCGCCACCCCAAGGTCGTCGCAATCGGCGAAACGGGGCTCGACTACTATTACGACAAGTCGGACAGAGACGCGCAGAAGTCCTTGTTCCGCATGCATATCGACGTCGCGCGCGAGACGCAGTTGCCGCTCATCATCCACACCCGCGACGCCGAGGATGATACCCACGCGATCCTCGCCGAGGAGATGGGGAAGGGGGCCTACCCTGCGCTGATCCACTGCTTCACCGCCTCGGCGGCTTTCGCCAACAAGGTGCTGGCACTGGGGCTGACGATCTCGCTCTCGGGTATCGTGACGTTCAAGAATGCCAAGGAGTTGCAGGAGGTCGCGAAGATCATCCCTCTGGACAAGCTGCTGGTCGAAACCGACAGCCCCTTCCTCGCCCCCGTCCCGCATCGGGGGAGGGTGTGCGAGCCGGCCTATGTTGCGGACACCGCCGCTTTCGTCGCCGGTTTGCGGGGAACGGACGTGGAACACCTCAAGCAGGTAACCACCGCAAACTTCTTCAACCTGTTCAGCAAGGCGGCTCTGTGAAGCTGGTGATGCTCGGCTCGGGCACCTCGACCGGGGTGCCGCGGCTGGGCGGGCCGGACGGCGCGGGCGACTGGGGTGACTGCGATCCGGACGAGCCGCGCAACCGCCGCACGCGGGTCTCGATCATGGTCGAGAGCGATGAAGGTCGTCGGCTGCTCGTCGACACGTCATCCGATTGTCGTGCGCAACTGCTTGCCAACCGGATCGGCCATATCGACGCCGTGTTCTGGACGCACGACCATGCCGATCACTGCCACGGCATAGATGACCTGCGCGTGCTGCGCTACGGGCGCGGTGGGCCGATCCCGGGCTTTGCCGAAACCGAGACCGTCCGGCGACTGCGCCAGCGCTTCGGCTATGTCTTTGCGGGGCAGGAAGGCTATCCGACGATCTGCACGCTCGATACGCTCGATCGGCTCAGGATGATCGCAGGCTTCGGGATCGACTGGTGCCAAATGGCGCATGGCCCTGGTGAGACCACCGCATACCGCTTCGAAGCTGATGGCAAGAGCATTGGCTATGCTACGGATTTCAGCGCGATTTCGGACGAGATGATCGACCTGTTCTACAATATCGACATCCTCGTCAGCGATTGCCTGCGCCGCGAGCCGCATCCGACCCATGCGCATCTCGGCATGGCGATCGAACTGGGCGAGCGTTGCAAGGCCGGACGCGTGGTGCTCAGCCATCTCGACAAGAGCATGGATTACCGCCAGCTCTCCAGCGAGGTGCCGGACTTTGTCACCGTGGGCTATGACGGGTTGGAGATGATCGCATGAACCCAGATATGCTTCTGCCTCTGGTCACCAGTATCGGCTGGCTGATCCTCGCCATGAGTTCGCTGGCATCGCACCGGCTTGGCTGGGGGCAGCTGGTGAAGATGGCGCTGGCCTGGGTGGTGATCTTCGGGGGCATCTTCATGGTGGTGGAGTGGTTCCTCTATGTCCAGGGCTCCGCTTCCTCGCTGATGTAGATTTTACATAATATATATTATCCATCTTGAGGAC
>PNKW01000040.1 GCA_013822695.1 Erythrobacter sp.
CGGGATCGGCGTTCCGGGCAATATCGAGGCCTGCGATTTCGGCGACTGGCAGCGCTGCTTCGACATCAACGTCAACTCGATCTTCCACGGCTGCCAGAAAGCCCTGCCGCTGATGCGCGAGCACGCGCCGGGGTCGATCATCAACATCTCGAGCATCGCGGGGCTGATCGCGAGCGACACCATGCCGGCCTATAATGCCTCCAAGGCGGCGGTGTGGATGCTGTCGAAGTCGATCGCGCTGCATTGCGCCAAGAAGGGCATGCAGATCCGCTGCAACTCGGTCCACCCGACCTTTGTCGACACGCCGATTCTCGACGGCACCGCGCGCGCGCATGCGCTCGACAAGGCGGTGCTGATGGAGAAGCTGGCGCGCCAGATCCCCTTGAAGTTCGTCGGCGAGCCCAACGACATCGCCAACGCGGTGCTTTACCTCGCGAGCGACGAGAGCCGCTTCATGACCGGTGCCGAATTGAAGCTCGATGGTGGTATTTCTGCGATGTAAAAAGAGAGGGGCCTTGCGGCCCCTCCCGGTTTCTTCAGATCGGTGTGCAGCGGCCCGAAAACCGGGAACCGCTTTTCGTCGCTGCACTCAATCCGCGATCAGGGCGATCGCGGCGTAGATCAGGATCGGACTGCCGAAGCCAAACAGCGTGGCGAGCACGAAGCCGATGCGGACCAGCATCGGATCGATGTTGAAATAGTTGCCGATCCCCGAGCACACGCCGGCGAGCTTGGCATTGTTCTTGTCGAGACGGAAGCCGCGGCTCGGCGGGGTGCCGCCCGAATTCCTGATGTCATTCATTGTGGTCGAACTCCTGTGAAAGCGTGGGGCGATCAGGCCATCAGGCCGGGCGAGGCGGGAACGATCGCATAGGCGAAGCTGGCAACCGTCAGGATGACAGCGAAAGCGGCCGAAGCAAAGCGGGTGGTGATGTCATTGCCGAACATGGGTGTTGATCCTTGGTCAGAGAGGGTGTTGCGGGCGATCAGGCGACGAGCGAGGGGCTGGCGGGGATGATCGCGTAGGCGAAGACGGCGGCCGAGAGCACGACCGAGAAGGCGGCGGCGAAGAAGCGGTTGGCGGTTTCGTTGGCGTACATGTGAGGTCTCCTGTGGGTGTTTCTGGTGTTGTCCGGGCTCGTCCCGGGGATGCCAAGTACATTGCATCGACCGTGCCAAACTCGAAAAATGGCGGAATTCCGCCGTTTCTCACCTTTCCCCCCGCAAACGCATCGTTAAGCAAAACGAAAGCTTGGGAAATTTCACCAAGGGTTGGGATCGGCGATTTTCCCGCCGCCGCACTGGCCAAACTGCCCCCCTCCCGCTACCCCCGCCCCAGCCATGGGCCTCAGCCGCATCAGCCTCGAAAACTTCCGCAACCACCCCGCGACGACGCTCGCCGAGACGGCGCATTTCAATCTGCTGGTGGGCGAGAATGGGGCGGGGAAGACCAACCTGCTGGAAGCGCTCTCGCTGCTCGGCCCCGGGCGCGGCCTCCGACGCGCGAACCTCGGCGACCTCGCGCGGCGGGCCAGCCCCGGCGATTCTCCCCTCCCCTTCGCCATCGGCGCGAGCCTGACCGAGGCGGGCACGGTCTCGGCTAGGCTCGGCACCTTTACCGAGAACGGCGCGCCTCAGCGGCGGCTGGTACGCGTCAACGGCGCCCCCGCCACCGCCGCGAGCCTTGCCGAATGGCTCGCCCTGTCATGGCTCACCCCGGCGATGGACGGGCTGTTCACCGACAGCGCGGGCGCGCGGCGACGGTTCATGGACCGCATGGCGCTGGCCCTTGCCCCCGATCACGCGCGGCGGGTCAATGCGCTGGAAGCGTCCTTGCGCGAGCGCGGCAAACTGCTCGAGAGCGGCGGCGATCCCCGCTGGCTCGATGCGGTGGAAGCCCAGGCCGCCGATCACGGCGCGGCGGTCGCCCGCGCCCGCGCCCAGTTGGTAGCGCGTCTTGCCGACGAGCTCTCAGCCCTCCCGCCCGAACCCTTCGCGCGCCCTGCCCTTACTTACCGCCCCGGCGGCCCGGCGGACGAGACCGCTTTGCGCGCCGAGCTTGCCCGCGCCCGCCCGCGTGATCGTGCCGCTGGCCGCGCTCTGACGGGTGCGCAGCGTGACGAGCTGGAGGTGCGCATGGCCTCGACCGGCCAACCCGCTGCCGCCTGCTCGACCGGCGAGCAGAAGGCGATGTTGATCGCCATCACGCTCGCCCACGGCATCCTCGCCGCCGCCGGGCGCCCCAGCGTGCTGCTGCTCGACGAGGTCGCAGCCCACCTCGATCCCGTCCGCCGCGCCGAACTGTTCCGCCGCCTGCGCGAGGGCAAGGCGCAGGTGTGGATGACCGGCACCGAGCTTGCCCCCTTCGAGGCCCTGCGCGGCGAGGCGGCGGTGTGGCGCGTGTCTGGCGGGGGCGTCGAAAGGCTCTAGGGCGCAGGCGTCGCGGCAGGCGCAGGCGGCAGCGCGCCTTCGACCTCGTCCAGCGTTGCGGCCACCAGCTTCTCGATACCGTCGGCGGTCGGGTGGATCCGGTCCGACTGGAACAGCGAGGGATCGCGATAGATCGCCTCAAGCCAGAAGGGGATCAGCGTCGCGCCATATTCCGTCGCCAGACCGGCGTAGATCGCATCGAACTCAGCCTGATATTCCGGCCCGTAATTGGGGGGCGCGCGCATCCCCATCAACAGCACCGGCACCTGCTCCTTCTTGAGGATCGCGAGCATCTTGCCGAGGTTCGCCTTGGTCTCTTCGGGCTTCAATCCGCGCAGCAGATCGTTGCCACCCAGCTCGAGGATGAACAGCGCAGGCGGCGACTCCTGCGCGGCGAGGGTGAACTCCAGCCGCTGGAGCCCCGCTGCGGTGGTATCGCCCGAGACTCCGGCGTTGATCACATCGGCATTGATCCCCTTGGCGCGCAGGGCGTTTTCCAGCTTTTCGGGGTAGGCATCGCGCGGGTCGAGACCGTAGCCCGCAAACAGGCTGTCGCCGAAAGCGATCACCTTGCGTTCGGCCCCCATCACCGGGATTGCGGGGAGCGCGGGCTCACCGTCCTCGGCGATCTCGGGCGCGTTCGCGGCATCCTCGGCGCTGTCCGAGCACCCCGCCAGCGCCAAGGACGCCGCCGCGAAACCCGCAATAATCGACCAAGAGCGCTTGTGCATCCGCGAGCCTTCCATACCTGTAGCTTGTTGCTCCCCCTCACCTATGCCATCGGACACTTGTGACAAGTCCCTCTCTCGCAATCAGCGCCCGCAACCTCACCCTGACCCTCGGCGGCACCGCTTCGCCGGTGACGATCCTGCGCGGGATCGATCTTGATGTCCCGCAGGGGCAGGTCGTTGCCCTGCTCGGGCCTTCGGGATCGGGCAAGAGCTCGCTGATGGCGGTGCTGTCCGGGCTGGAACGCGCGAGCGGGGGGAGCCTTGAGGTGGCGGGCGCGGATTTCGCCGCGCTTGATGAGGACGGGCTGGCGGCGGCGCGGCGCGGGCGGATCGGGATCGTGCTGCAAGCCTTCCACCTGCTCCCCACCATGACCGCGGCCGAGAACGTCGCGACCCCGATGGAATTGGCAGGGATGCCCGACGCGAGCCCCCGCGCGCTCGCCGAGCTTGAGGCGGTCGGCCTTGCGCACCGCACCGGCCACTACCCCACCCAGCTTTCGGGCGGCGAGCAGCAGCGCGTCGCCATCGCCCGCGCCACCGCTCCGCGCCCCGGGCTGATCTTCGCCGACGAGCCCACCGGCAATCTCGACGCCGCGACTGGCGAGGAGATCATCAAGCTGCTCCTCGCCCGCCGCGCCGAGACCGGGGCGACGCTGCTGATCATCACCCACGACGCCGCGCTGGCCGCGCGCTGCGAGCGGGTGCTGACCATGGCCGACGGCGTGATCGTGTCGGACACGGCGCCTTTGGTTTCGGCTGGCGCATGAGCCTTCCGCTTTCGACCGCCTGGCGCATTGCCCGGCGCGATCTCAATGCGCGCTTCCGGGGCCTCAGGCTGCTGCTGGTGTGCATCTTCCTCGGCACCGCCGCGCTCGCCGCGATCGGCACGCTGACCGCGGCGATCGAGAATGAGCTGGCGTCGAGCGGGCAGGAGCTGCTCGGCGGCGATATCGAGGTCGAGGTGTGGCAGCGCGACCTGCGACCCGACGAGGTCAAGGCAATTGCCACCTATGGCACGATCTCCAGCGGCTACCGCATGCAGGCGATGGCCAGCACGCCCGAAGCAGCCGCGCCGATCGAGCTTAAGGCAGTCGACGCCAAATGGCCGATGTTCGGCAAGCTGGTGCTCGCCGATGGCCGCACAGTCGGCGCGCCCAAGGGCAAGGACGCATGGGTCGCGGCGACCGCGCTGGAGCGGCTCGGGATCAAGGTCGGCGAAAGCTTCAAGGTCGGCACCGTCACCTTGCGCGCGGCAGGCGTCATCAAGGACGAGCCTGACCGCTTGTCCGAAGGCTTCCAGCTTGGCCCGACGATTATCGTCGCCGGGAACGTGCCCGCCGAGGCCGGGCTGATCGCGCCGGGCGCGCTCTACCAGAGCAAGCACCGCATCGCCTTTGCCAACCCCGCGCAGGGTCCGGACGCGGTGGAAGAGGCGCTCACCAAGAAATTCCCCACCGCGGGCTTCGACATCCGCACCCGCGACCGCGCCTCGCCCGGCGCGGACCGCTTCGTGCGGCAGATGAGCGATTTCCTGACGCTGGTGGGCCTTGCCGCGCTAGTGATCGCCGGGATCGGGATTGCGGGCGGCGTGTCCTCCTATCTCGACCAGCGCCGCGCGAGCATCGCGACGCTGAAGGTGCTGGGCGCGACCTCGGGGGACATCGTGCGCATCTATGCCATGCAGATCGGCGTCGCGGCGCTGGTGGGGAGCCTTGCGGGGCTCGCGGCGGGCGTGCTCGTCACCCCGCTGCTGGCAAGCGCCTTGCAAGGTCTGCTGCCGGTCGAGAGCGGGTTCATCATCTCGCCCCCGGCGCTGCTGCTGGCAGCGAGTTACGGCTTGCTGGTGGCCTTCGCCTTCGCCGCCGCGCCGCTGCTGCGGGCGCGGACATTCCCGGCGATGGCGCTGATGCGTTCGGGGATCGTGCCGCTGGCGAGGGACAAGCGCGCGCTGATCGCGACCGCGATCGGCATTGCGGGGGTCTGCGCGCTGGCGCTCTTCACCACCGCGCAGCCGATGCTGTCAGGCGGGTTCTTGCTGGGCGCAGGCGCCGCGCTGGCGCTGCTGGCGGGGATCGGCTGGGGCATCCAGACCCTCGCCCGCCGCTTGCCGCGCCCGCGCAATCCGCTGCTGCGGAGCGCCATTGCCAATATCCACCGCCCCGGCGCGCCGACGGGGGCGTTGGTCACGGCGCTGGGCTTCGGCCTTGCCGCCTTCGTGCTGCTCGCCGCCGTACAGAGCGCGATCGACGGCAACATCGCCCGCCGCGTGCCGATGGAGGCGCCCGACTACTTCGTGCTCGACGTGCCGGTCGCCAAGGAACCGCGCTTCTTCGCGCTGATCCAGAGCGAGTTTCCCAAGGCGGGGATCCGCACTGTCCCCACCCTGCGCGGCGCGGTGCTCGCCTATGGCCCCAAGGACAAGCTCACCCGCGTCGCCGATCTCAAGGAAATCCCCGATGGCGCCTGGGCGCTGCGCGGCGAGCGCGGGCTGACCTATGCCGACACCACGCCTCAGGGCAACCGCGTCGTCGCGGGGCAATGGTGGAGCCCATTCCAAAAGGGCGAGCCGCTGGTCTCGGTCGACGCCGATCTCGCCCGCGCGCTCGGCCTCAAGGTCGGCGACTACCTCACCATCGGCATCCTTGGCGTGGAGCGCACCGCGCGCATCGCCAACCTGCGCGAGATCGACTGGGAGAGCATGGGCTTCAACTTCGCGCTGGTGTTCAGCCGCAACGCGATCAGCGACGCGCCGCACAACCTGTCGGCGACCATCGACCTGCCCGATGGCGCCGATCCGGCCGCGCGCGGGCGTTTGCTGCGGGGGCTGGTGAAGGAGATGCCGTCCGCCTCGGTGATCGAGGTTGGCGGGATTCTGGTCGAGGCGCGAAAGCTGCTCGAACAGGTGAGCCTCGCCACCCTCGCCGCTGCCGCGGTGACGGTGCTGGCGGGGCTGGCGGTGCTCATGGGCGCAATTGCCGCAGCGCGCGCGGCGCGCACCTATGACACGGTGATGCTGCGCGTGCTGGGAGCGAGCCGGCGGCAGATCCTGCTGTTGCAGCTCGCCGAATATGGCCTGCTGTCCGCAGTGCTGGCGCTGGTCGCGCTTGGGCTTGGCGGGGGGCTCGCCTGGGTGGTTATCACCCAGCTGTTCGAATTCGACTGGCTGCCCGATTGGGGCGAGGTGCTCGGCGTGCTGGCCCTTGGCACCGCGCTGGTGCTCGGCTTCGCGCTCGCCGGTTCGCTGCCGTTGCTTGCAGCGAAACCGGCGCGTGCGCTGCGCGAGCTCTAAGCGAAGACCTCCTCGAGCCGCTCCGACCCGCCGCCGGTCACCTCGCTGTGCAGCGCCGCGAAGAAGGACGCGGTGAACATCGCGTAGACGGCGATCAGCGGCAGGAACACGAAGGGCAGCAACAGCAGCAGCAACGGCGCTCCGGAGGCGGGATCGCCGCTGACTGCCGTGCTGAAGATCAGGCCGAAGGGCACGCCGAACACGGCCAGCGTCAGCACCGCGAGCACGAGAATCGCAAGGAAGATGCCGAGCACCCGCCCCCGCGTCACCGCCCAGCTGCGCCGGATCGCGGCAATGGGATTGAACACCTGGTCGACCGCCACCACCGGCACCAGCACCGCAAAGCGGCAGCCGAGATAGACCACCACCGGCATGAACAGCAACAAAAGCACGATCCCGATGATGCCTCCGGTCAAGCCGCCGCCGAAGCCGGCCACGCCCACAAGCACAAAGACCACCGCGCCAAGCGCGACATAGCCGATCCCGAGGATCACCGAGATGACGAAGAACGGCAGCGCGCTTTTGAACCCGCGCGCCATCGCATTGCCGAAGGAGGGGTCTTCCAACGGTGAGGCGATCGTCACCATCGCCGCCTGCTGGGCCAGCACCAGCACCAGATAGGCCCCGTAGATCACCACCATGACGAGGATGAAGAAAATACTCATCCCCGTGATCGCCGCCGGATCGTCAAGCCCGGCGCCGATGCCCACAGCACCTGCCGCGCCCATGATCGCCAGCACGATCCCGAGCACCATCGAAGCCACAATCTGGATCGCGAAGAACACCGCGACCATGCCGAGCAGCAGCCAGAACCGCTGGCGCAGCATCGCCCACGCCGTCGCAAACACGCGTCCGATATCGATCATGAAAATCCCCTTGCGGTCATCCCCTTGCCGCGCTCTGCGAAGATGCATGGGTCAAGGGGCTGTTGCAAACGGAAAAAGGGAGACAGGCGGGCAAGCTCTATTCGAACAGCGCAGCGTCCGGGATGACCGCGCGCGGATCTTCGCCATAGCGGTTGGCCCCGGGGGTTCCGCCTGCGCACATCAGCCACAGCAGCCAGCCCGCCCCGATATAGGGCAGGAACATGACGGTCAGCATCCAGCCGCTGGCGCCGTGGTCGTGCACCCGGCGCACCTGCAAGGAGAGCGTCGGCAGGCCGAAGACCAGCAGATAGAGGCCGAACGTCGCCAACACCATGTTCTCGCGCAGCTCACCCTGCGGAAGCAGCGTCACCAAGTTGAGCACAGCGGCAAGCAAGCCGAGCTGCCACAGGATGAACGCCCAGTATTCGGAGCGCCGCGCCCGCCCGCGAAAATCGAAACAGCGCCTCAGCGGCCCGGTGAGCGATTGGGTGAGTGCTGCGAACATCGCCGCTTCATCCCTCGCCGCCCCGATCTGCGCAAGCCCCCGCAAGGCGCTGCTCCACAAAGCGAAGGGGCCCCGCACCGAATGGTGCGAGGCCCCTCCCCCGTTGCCTGCAAGAGGCGGTTTAGAACTTGAAGCGAACGACACCGCCATAGGTGCGCGGCTGGCTCGGATAGCCCGAGACCGTGCCGGCCTGGGCAACGCCGTCGAAGTTGGTGAGGATGTATTGGTCATCCAGCAGATTGCGCGCGAAGCCGCCAATTTCGATCCCGTTGCTGAGCGCGAGTGTGATCGACGCATTGACGAGGTTGACCTCACGTTCGAACAGCTGGGTATTCCCAAGTGCCCGGTTGAAGGTCGGCAGCCCGTTGTTGACCGGCGTGCTGCTCTCGTGGCTGTAATCGACCCGGCTGATGAGCCGCGTGCCGGAGTCGCCAATTTCGAGCGTGTGCGTTGCCGAAGTGCGCAAGCTCCACTCGGGGATGCCGCCTACGCGCTGGCCGGTCAGGTCGCCAAGCACCGAACCGGGGAAACTGTCGAACACCGGGTCGAGATAAGTCGCCGCAAAGGTGAACACCAGCGAATCGTCGGGCCGGATAGTGGTATCAAGCTCGAATCCCTGCACCGACTGCTGCCCTGCATTCTGCAACGCGAAGCCAAGGCCAGTAAAGGCAAAGCTCTGGAAGCCCTCAATGGTCTGATCGAACAGCGAGAGGTTGAAGCCGAATCCGGGCCATTGTGCCTTAATGCCGATTTCGTAGACCTCTGCGTCCTCTGGACCGGCAAAGCGGGTCCCGGTGCTGAGGTTCGGGGTGGCAAGGCCCGCGTTAATGATGGGCGAGGCCGGAGCCGCGAAGGTCGAGCCGGGCGACCGGCGGGTGGCACTCAGCACCCCGCCCGGCCCGGGGGTGTAATCGCTCGCGAGCGGACGGCTGTCGCGGGAGAGGTTGATCGAGCTTGCCTTGAAGCCCGTTGCGTAACTCGCGTAGACATTGATTTCGTTCGAAACCTGATAGGCGACCCGCAACAGATAGGTGAATTGGTCATCGCGGGTCTGACCCGGTTCGACGATGTTGGGCACATCGGGGAACGGCGTCTGAAACTGCAGATCTGAAAGGCCAAGAAAGGGGTTGCAGCCGACACTCACGCCCGGCGGGCAGGCGGTCGTGGCAAGCCCGAGCAGAGCCTGCTGATTGGCGGCCGGCAAGGCCTGGAATTGGTCGCGGTTGGTGACTGTTCCGCCCGTGGCAATCGTGATGAAGCGGTCGACAAGGTTAACATTGGCCAGCGGATCAAGCGCATTGAAATCGACGAGGAAATCCTTGCTGTCGTCGGTGTAGTTGAACCCGCCGGTAAAGACGAGGCCATCGACCGGCTCGAAGTCCACCGTGCCGAACACCGACCACGAGGTGTTGTCCACTGCGAAGCGCTCGGTGGAGAGGAAATCACCGCCGAAAACGGCGCCCGGTGCAAGACCGAGGGCCGCTTCAGCGCCGCCGATGATCTGGTTGCCGACCGCAATTCGCTGCGCGCCGGTCGCGGTGGCAGGCAGTGCGCCCGAACCGGCGATGAATGCCGCAAAGTCGCGCAGATCCTCGCCAATTGTGAGGAAGCTGTCCTGCGAGATCGACTCGTCGAAGTAGTAACCGCCAAGCAGGAAGTTGATCGGGCCGTCGAAGTCCGAGGTAAGTCGCAGTTCCTGGGTGAAGGTGTCGACCCCCTGATTGCGTCCTTCGGCGGTCAGGTCCGCGCTGGTGAAGTCCACGTCCTGGATGAAGGCGTTGCGCAGTTCGCGATAGGCGGTGATCGAGGTCAGGGTGAGGTTGCCGAAGCTCCAGTCGACCTGCCCCGAAACCCCGTAGTTCTCGTTCTCGTTGAACGGCACCACGTTGAGGAAGTTGTCGAAGCTGAAGAAATCGGTCGGGAACTGACCACCGACGGCCGCGACCGCGCCCGCCGTCGCCGGACCGACCACGAGATTGCTGGTCTGGCAGCAAACTTCGTCGATCTTCGAGTAATCGGCGATCAGACGGATCTTGATGTCGGGGGTCGGCTCGATCAGCAGGTTGCCGCGCACCGACCAGCGGTTGCGGTCATTGATGTCGGTATTGTCGAGGTTGACGATCCGGCCGAAACCGTCGCGCCGCTGATAGGTGCCGTCCAATGACCAGGCGATGTTCTCGGTGATCGGCCCGGTCACTTCACCGCGCAGGTTGAAGGAATTGAAGTTGCCGTAGCTCGCTTCGATCTGGCCGCCGAATTCGTATTGCGGCTCCTTGGTGACGATCGAGATCACGCCGGCGCTGGCGTTCTTGCCGAACAGCGTCGATTGCGGCCCGTTCAGCACTTCGATGCGCTGGATGAAGTTGAGGTCGGAAATCGCCGCGGCCGAACGCGAACGGAACACGCCGTCGATGAACACGCCGACCGAGGGCTCGATCCCGAAATTGTTGTCACCGTTGCCGAAGCCGCGGATGATGAAGGTGGTCGCCGACGAGGTCTGGAGCTGGCTGACCCGCAGCGAGGGGACCACTGTCTGGAGGTCGAGCACGTCGCGGATCTGCGCACGCTCGATCGTTTCGCCGCTGGTCACCGAAACCGAAATCGGGGTTTCCTGCAGCGTCTGCTCGCGCTTGGACGCGGTGACGATGATTTCGTCGCCGACCTCGGGCTCGAGGGCATCAGCTGCCTCGTCCTGCGCCAATGCCATGCTCGGCATGGCCAGAGCGCAGGCTGCGCCCGCAAGCAGGGTGAATCGATATGCGCCGGCAGCGCCGGTGAAGGTCGAACGCATGGAAGCTCCTCTCCAAAAATCCCGCGACCCCGGCGCCCTATTGCGGGCACGCACCGTCCCAGTGCGCTCTCTCCCGAAGTCGTGTGGCCGCAGTGATACGCCAGCAGCGCGCTTGCCACAAGCGGCAGGCTGGCACTTTTGAGGGGCAAGTCACGTAAATGTTGCGCAAGAGTCACAGTGGATTGCCCCCTGCCATCCCATCGCCAAGCCCCGGCGCTTGCCCCTCGCGCGGACCCCTGCTAGGCGCGCTGCGCAATGCTGCATCGCAGCACCGGATCGCAGCTTCGGCGCATGCCGTAGCGTCCGGCGCTGTCGCCAACCCGCCACAAACCCCGCCTAACCGGGCTCGCCCCCAGCGCCCGCCCCGTTTCCTGCTCCGCCAATCCTCTTTCTAACCGGAATGTGCCCCGCACCCGGCTTTTTACCGGAAGTTTTCGCAAAAATGTCGTCCGCCCTCAGAAATATCGCGATCATCGCCCACGTCGACCATGGCAAGACCACGCTGGTCGACCAGCTCTTCCGCCAATCGGGCACCTTCCGCGAGAACCAGCGGGTGGAAGAGCGCGCGATGGATTCGGGCGATCTCGAAAAGGAACGCGGGATCACCATTCTCGCCAAGTGCACCAGCGTCGAATGGGAACAGGACGGCGCAACCACCCGCATCAACATCGTCGACACCCCCGGCCACGCCGATTTCGGCGCCGAGGTGGAGCGCATCCTCAGCATGGTCGATGGGGTGATCCTGCTGGTCGACAGCGCGGAAGGCGCGATGCCGCAGACCAAGTTCGTGACCGGCAAGGCGCTGGCGCTGGGCCTCAAGCCGATCGTCGTGGTCAACAAGATCGACCGCCCGGATGGCCGCCCCCAGGAAGTGCTCGACGAGGTGTTCGACCTCTTCGTCAGCCTCGATGCCAATGACGAGCAGCTCGATTTCCCCGTGCTCTACGCCTCGGGCCGCGAAGGCTATGCCAGCGACGACATGGATGCGCGCAGCGGCACCCTCGCCCCGCTGTTCAACAAGGTGATCGAGCACGTGCCCTCGCCCGGCCTCGACCCCGATGCCAAGTTCGCCTTCCTGTGCACCTTGCTTGACCGCGACAACTTCATGGGCCGCGTGCTGACGGGCCGCGTGCAATCGGGCACGATCAAGGTCAATGATCCGATCCACGCGATCGACATGGACGGCAAGGTGATCGAAACCGGCCGCGCGACCAAGCTGATGAGCTTCGACGGGCTCGAGCGCGTGCCGGTCGAGATCGCGCGCGCGGGCGACATCATTGCGCTCGCGGGCCTTGAGAAGGCCACCGTCGCCAACACCGTCTGCGATCCCACGGTGAGCGAGCCGATCGCCGCCCAGCCGATCGATCCGCCGACGCTGGCAATGCGCTTTTCGGTCAACGACAGCCCGCTCGCCGGGCGCGAGGGCAGCAAGGTCACCAGCCGCATGATCCGCGACCGCCTGCTGCGCGAGGCCGAAACCAATGTCGCGATCCGCGTCACCGAATCCGAGGACAAGGACAGCTTCGAAGTCGCCGGGCGCGGCGAACTCCAGCTTGGCGTCCTCATCGAAACCATGCGCCGCGAAGGCTTCGAGCTCGGCATCAGCCGCCCGCGGGTGCTGTTCCGCGAGGAAGACGGCAAGCGCATGGAGCCCTACGAAACGGTCGTGATCGACGTCGATGACGAGCACTCGGGCACGGTGGTCGAGAAGATGCAGCGCCGCAAGGCCGACCTCAGCGAAATGCGCCCCTCGGGGCTCGGCAAGACCCGCATCACCTTCTCGGCCCCTTCGCGCGGGCTGATCGGCTACCACGGCGAATTCCTGTCCGACACGCGCGGCACCGGGATCATGAACCGGTTGTTCGAGAAGTACGGCCCCTACAAGGGCCCGATCGAAGGCCGCCTCAACGGCGTCCTCATCTCGAACGGGGATGGCGAGGCGGTGGCCTATGCGCTGAACTCGCTCGAGGAGCGCGGCACGCTGTTCATCGGCCCGCAGATGAAGGTCTATGAAGGCATGGTGATCGGCGAGAACGCCAAGCCCGACGACCTCGAAGTGAACCCCTTGAAGGCCAAGCAGCTCACCAACATCCGCTCAAGCGGCAAGGACGACGCGATCCGCCTCACCCCCCCGCGCCGCATGAGCCTCGAACAGGCCATCGCCTATATCGACGATGACGAAATGGTCGAAGTCACCCCGCAGTCGATCCGCCTGAGGAAGGCGATCCTGTGCCCGCATGAACGCAAGAAGGCGCGGCGCAAGAAGGAGGATTGATCCTCTCCGCCCTCCCGCCTGCGGTAGGGTGGTGGGCCTGCGCGATCGCCTCAGGTAATTGTTGCACCGCGTAAATTCCCGGCCATGATTGCGGCCAAGGGGATTCGGGAATGCGGTTCACGACCAAGGTGGGTGCCGGATTGATGTGCTGTGCAGCCGGAACGATCACCGGCTACACGACCGCGCGCGATTCCTATCCCGAACAACCCCCCGTCCCCGGCTTCTGGGACGTCATGGGCTGGCTCGTTTCCGGATCTGACGGCTGGGCGGTCGCAGCGGCGTTGTTCGCATTCTTTTCGGCCGCCTATTCGATCTGGGAAATGTTCCAGCCAGGGCCGCAGACCGAAGAGGAAGCGCGCCAGCAGCATGACCGCGTGAAGCGGAGCTTTGCTGCCGCCGACGAACGACAGGAAGAACGCCATGGGCAGGACATGGCAGGGCACCACACCACGCAGGCCGAACTTGCCGCTCTGCGCGAGCAGATCGCCGCTCTGACGCAAACGGTTGCGCAGACCAACCCCGGTCAGGCCGCAGGCTTCGCCGAGGCCGCCGAAAAGCTGGTCGCTTCGGGTGACGAGAGCGACATCGACCTCGCCCGCGAAGTCGCGGCAGGCCGCCCCGAAGAAGCCGCCGACGCGCTGATGCGCGAGGTTCACGAAGGCAAGCAACGCAACGCCGAGCGTGCCCGCCTAGCCGCAAGGCTTTACGCGCCGACAGCGCCTAGCAAGGCCAAGGCGGCCTACGAGGAAGCCGTTGCGCTCGATCCTACCGACCTGTGGTCATGGATCGAACTCGGGCGGCTGAGGATGGCCTACGACAGCCTCGCCGCCGCGCGGCAGTGCTTCGGCGAAGCACTGCAACAGGTGACGGACGCGCGGCATCGCATGGTCATACACAACGAGCTCGGCAATATACTTAGGTCCGAAGGTCAACTACCATCAGCCCGTATTGAGTTCGAGGCTGGATTTGCGATCGCCAAGCGGCTTGCAGCAACCGCTCCCAGCCATACCAAATGGCAGCACGATCTTTCGGTCAGCCACGAGAAGATCGGCGATGTCGACCTGCAAATCGGTAATCTCGCCGCCGCGCGCAAGCGATTCGAGGCGAGCATCGCGATCCGCGAAAGGATCGCAGCCGCTGAGCCCGGAGATGTCGCATGGCAGCGCGATCTGTCGGTCAGCTACGACAAGCTCGGCGAGATCGAACGGGCAGCGGGCAATCTCGCCGCCGCACGCCTGCTGTTCGAATCAAGCCTCGCCATTTGCGGGGCGCTTGCAGCCGCAGAACCGGAAAATGCCGGATGGCAGAACGATCTCTCAATCAGTTTTGAAAGGCTCGGCGATATTGAGCTCGCTACGGGCAATCTCACCGCCGCCCGCACGCGGTTTGAGTCGAAACTCGCGATAGACTTGCGCCTTGTTAATCTGGACGCCTCCAATTCGAAATGGCAGCGCGATCTCGCGGTCAGCTTCATAAAGCTCGGCGATGTGGAGCAAGCGGCAAGTAATTTCGTCGCGGCGAGAGCACGCTTTGAAGATAGCCTCGCCATCTTCGAAAGCCTCGCCGCCGCAGACCCTGGAAATGCTGAATGGCAGCGCGATTTGTCGGTCAGTTATGGCAAGCTCGGAGATGTCGAGCAGCAAGTGGGCAATCTCGTCGCAGCACGCGCGCGGTTCGAGGCGAGCCTCGCCATCTTCGAAGGACTCGTCGCCTCCGAACCCGGCAATGCCAAGTGGCAGCGCGATTTGTGGGCCTACAGTGGCAAGCTGGGTCAATTGTCGTTGGCAGAGGGTGAAACAGAGCGGGCGCTGAAGCACCTTTTCCGTGCCGAGGCGATCATGGCAGCACTGGTGGCGCAAAGGCCCGATCATCCCGGCTTTGCACGCGATCTGGACGCTGTGCGCAGCATCATTGCCCACGTCGAACAAGGCACGGCAGACTAGGATAACTGCACGCTCGGTGTGGCCATCCCCGCCCGCACCCGTTACCCATCGCCTCCATGAACACCTACACCCTCGCGGCCCTCGCCGCCTATTTCCTGCTCATGATCGCCATCGGCATCTATGCCTGGGCCAAGACCCGGGCGACGTCCGAGGGGTATCTGCTCGCGGGGCGGAACCTCGGGCCAGCGGTTACGGCGCTCTCTGCGGGGGCCTCGGACATGTCGGGGTGGCTCTTGCTGGGGCTTCCTGGCGCGCTGTTTGCCGGCGGGCTGGTCGAGGCGTGGATTGCGATTGGGCTGACCATCGGCGCGGGGCTCAACTGGATCATCGTTGCGCCGCGGCTGCGCGAGCAGACCGAGCGGCTGGGGGATGCGCTGACGATCCCGCAGTTCCTCGCCAACCGTTTTCCCGAGGCACGCACGCTGCTGCGGGTCACCTCGGCGATCATCATTGTCGGCTTCTTCACCGTCTATACCGCCAGCGGCATGGTGGGCGGGGGCAAGCTGTTCGAGACCGCTTTCGCAGGCGCGCTGCCGGGGACGGGATTGAGCGACTACATGACCGGCATCCTCGTCACGGCGGGGATCGTGCTGGTCTATACCATGATCGGCGGGTTCCTCGCGGTCAGCCTCACCGACTTCGTGCAAGGCATGATCATGATGGCCGCGCTGGTGGTGATGCCGCTGGTGATCCTCTTCGCCGCCCCGCCCGCGACTGTCGCCGCTGCCCCGCCCGAGGGCTTCCTCAGCCTCACCCACGGGGCAACGCTGGTGGGGGTCATCAGCGCGGTGACATGGGGCCTGGGCTATTTCGGCCAGCCGCATATCATCGTGCGCTTCATGGCGATCGACCGGGTCGAGAACGTGCCGACCGCGCGCGCGATCGGGATGAGCTGGATGGTGATCTCGCTGGTCGGCGCGGTGGCGGTGGGCCTTGCCGGGCGCGCCTATGCCGACACGCACGGGATCAAGGTGGAAGACCCCGAGACGATCTTCATCCTGCTCGCCGGGATCCTGTTCCACCCGGCGGTGACGGGCTTCCTCTATGCCGCGCTGCTGGCAGCGATCATGAGCACGATCTCCGCGCAGCTGCTGGTGTCGTCGAGTTCGCTGACTGAGGATTTCTACCGCCTGTTCCTGCGCCGCGATGCGTCCGAACGCGAGGCGGTCAATATCGGGCGGCTGTGCGTGGCGCTGGTCGCGGCGGCGGCGCTGGTGATCGCCGCCGACCCTGACAGCGAGGTGCTGGGCCTTGTCGCCAATGCCTGGGCGGGCTTCGGCGCGGCCTTCGGCCCGCTGATCCTGCTCGCGCTGACATGGGAGCGGATGACCGGCGCAGGCGCGGTTGCGGGGCTGGTGACAGGGGCGGCGGTGGTCGCGGGATGGATCGCGCTCGGGTGGAACAAGGCCTTCCTAGGAGGGCCGGGGCTTTACGAGATCGTGCCGGGCTTCATCGCATCGCTCGCGGCGATTGTGGTGGTGAGCCGCCTTACCGCGCGCGCGCCTGCCGCGAGGGTGTAACCAAAAGCGGCCAGCCCGCGAACAGGGAGATGCGAGGCTCGCTCCGCTCCACTACCCCCCTGTGCCGCTTCCCCCTCCAGTTGCGGTGCGCGCGGATGCGGGTCTCGCGCCCTTTCCTCCGGTCGCACCTTCAGGCATAATGCCCGACGGGGAGGAAAGGGCATGACGGGGCAAGCAGCAGCAGGCGCGGGCCGGATCACCGGGCTCGGAGGCATCTTCTACATCGTCAAGGACCCGGCCGCGAGCCGCGCGTGGTATCGCGATGTTCTGGGGTTGGACGGCGAATATGGCCCCCAGCTCGCCTGGGCCGACGAGCCGCGCGCGCACCCCTATTCGCTGATCAGCCATTTCGGCGATGATGGTTACATCAAACCGGGCATCGGCGGCTTCATGATCAACCTGCGCGTCAACGATCTCGACGGATTCGTCACGGCCCTGCGCGCCAAGGGCGTGGAGATTCTCGGCGTGGCGGATGAGGGTTATGGCAAGTTTGCCTGGCTGCTCGACCCGGACGGGGTAAAGATCGAGCTGTGGGAGCAGGTCGAGGACGCGCTGCCCTGAGGCAGCGCCCTGTTAAGACTACCTGGTAACCAGGCAAGGTTTTCTTAACCCAGTTTCTTGCGCCTCCGTTAAGGATGACTGCGCAATAATGCCTAGCGATGCGGTATTCGGCACTCCTTGGCAGAGCAGGCTTGCTGGCGGGCGCGCTGGCGCTGGCGGGCTGCGGTTCGATCGTTCCGGGCGTGACCACAGCGGGCGGGGCTTCCGGCTCTGCGCGGACCACTGCGAGCGCTCCGGCGCGGCCCGCGGTCACGGTCGCCTCGGCACCGCGCTCCTTCGTGCCACGCGCCAGCGAGGCTGGCTGTCTTGCCGATCTCGGCGCGAGCGGGGCGCGGTTCGATCCCGTGCCCGATACCTATGCCGCGCCGGGGTGCAACCAGCTCGGCACGGTGCAACTGATGGCGCTGGCGGGTGACCGCGCGCCGCTCAGCATCGCCAATCTCGGGCCGGTGCGGTGCCAGGTCGCCAAGGCTTTCGGCGAATGGGCGCGCTTCGGGGTCGATCGCGCCGCGCGCCAGATCCTGCGCAGCCCGGTCGTGAAGATCGAGACCATGGGTTCCTACAATTGCCGCAACGTCGCGGGCACCGAGGTGCGTTCGGCCCATGCCCGCGCCGAGGCGATCGACGTATCGGCCTTTGTGCTGGCGGATGGGCGGCGGATCGTGCTCAAGCGCGACTGGCAGGGGGGCGACGCGGCGACGCGCGAATTTCTGCGGGTGGTGCACAAGAGCGCCTGCAAGCGCTTCGGCACGGTGCTCGGCCCCGAATACAACGCCGCGCATCAGGATCATTTCCATCTCGAAGGCACCGGCGCGAAGTACTGCCGCTGAAGGGCCCTGCGCCGGCCAGCCACCGTCTGGCGGGCTCGCCCGAAACAGATGACGACCCCCGATGCCGGATGACCGGCAAAGGGGGCCGCCAAAAAGACGATTCCTTTGAACGTCACGCGGGGTGCGGCTGGCGCCCTCAAGGGGGGGAAGGGCCGGGACAGTCGCGGGCGCGTGAAATCAGGCGCGCAGCTTGGGTTCGAGTTTCGCCTCCAGTTTCAGCCGCACCGCTTCGGCGGCGTGGCGTGCGCCGAGCTTGGTCATCATGTTGGCGCGGTGGATTTCGACAGTGCGCGGGCTGATGTCGAGCTCGCGCGCGATGGCCTTGTTGCTGCTGCCCTCGGCCAGCCAGTCCAGAACTTCGCGCTCGCGCGCCGAGAGGGTGGAGATGCGATCGCGCGCCTCGATCATCCGGCGGCGGGCGGCACCGAACTGTTCGGCTTCCTTTTCGATGCGGAGCAGACAGCGGGTGAAGCGTTCGGGGTCAAGCGGCAGGGCGAGATAATCGAGCGAGCCGGCCTTGATCGCCTCGACGATGCGGCCCGGACGCGGCTGGACGTCGACCGCGATCATCGGGAGCCAGACCCCGAGCCTGCCGAGCCGGTCGAGGATCATCCCCACGCCGCCTTCTTCGGGCGTGTCGCGGGCGATGATGATCCCCTCCCTCGGCGGGTGAACCGCGAGTTCGGAGAGGTCACCATAAACCTCGCAATGGTGGCCAAGCGCGAAGCCTACACGGGCCAATTCGGCGCGTTGACGGCTGCACGAGTCGATGAAGTGGAGGGAGGCTTTGCGTGTCATGTGAGCCTGTCTGCGCTAACCGGTTATGGGTTTCACGCAGTAGCGCCGCCGATCCGGAGGATTTACCATGACCGGATAGCATCAAGTCTTTGAAAATACGCGATATAATAGCTCCGTATCGGAGCCAGATCAGGCCTAACCCCTAGGTGTCATCGCTGAAGCTGTAGGACGGCAGCGAATGGAAGGCCGAGCGCAGCGCATCTCCCCAACCCGATGAAATCGCGTCAAAATATTCATCCTCGGCAGTGACGCGGTGTTCATGCAAAGGTTTGAAATTGTCCTTTCCGATCACCAGCAAATCAAGCGGCAGGCCGACCGACAGGTTAGCCTTGAGAGTCGAATCGAAGCTGACCATCGTCAGTTTGACTGCATCCTCGAAGCTCATGTCTTTCTCATAACCACGGATCAGGATCGGACGGCCATACTTCGTCTCGCCGATCTGGAAGAAGGGCGTGTCCCAGCTCGCTTCGATGAAATTGCCTTCGGGATAGATCATGAACAGGCGCGGCTGCATCCCGGCGATCTGCCCCGCGACGATCATGGTCGCGGTGAAACGACCCTTGCCCTCGGGGCCATTGTCGCGCTGGGCCTGTTCGATCGTGGTGCGCAGCAAGCGGCCGATCTCGGTCGCGACCTGGAACATGGTCGGCCCCTTGATGAGGCAGTTGTCGCGCTCGGAAGGCGCCTTGGTGCGTTCTTCCAGCTGGCTGATCACGGCCTGGGTGGTGGCGAGGTTGCCTGCGGTCATCACCGCGATGATCCGCTCGCCCGGCACGCTCCAGTGGAACAGCTTGCGGAAGGTCGAGATGTTGTCGACGCCCGAATTGGTGCGCGTGTCGCTCATCAGGACCAGGCCCTTGTCGAGCACCATGCCAACGCAATAGGTCATCCCGTCATCCTTCCCCTTGGTCCGCATCGACCGCGCCCCGCCCCGCCCTAGCGCGATGAAGGGCCAAGCGCAAAGGGCCCAAGCGCAAGCGAACTTTCAGGTCTATCGGATTATTGGTTCGACTGGCCTTGCGACTGGCTCTGGCTCTGCGCACCCGGCTTGCGGGCCTCGACCGCAACGCCCACGGTCAGCACCTGGTCGCTCGCGCCGATGCTGATGCCGGTCACCGGCGCCGCATCGCGGTAGTCGCTCCCGGTGGCGACGCGCACGTAGCGCGGATCGGGCGAAATGCCGTTAGAGACATCAAAGCCGACCCAGCCCAGTCCCTCGACATGGGCCTCGGCCCAGGCGTGGGTGGCCTCCTGCTCGATGCGGTCGTCCATCAGCAGGTAGCCCGAGACGTAGCGCGCCGGAACGCCGCTCGCCCGCGCGGCAGCAATGAAGACGTGCGCGTGATCCTGACACACCCCCGCCCCGTGACCGACCGCTTCCTCGGCGGTGGTGGCCGAATGGGTGCGGCCGGCTTCATAGGCGATACGCTCACGGATCAGCGCGGAGAGCGCGTGGAGGAAATCGAGCGGCTTTCTGGTGTCGCTCGCCGGGACGTCGCGCAGCAGTCCGCGCAGCCGCGGGCCGGGGCGGGTCAGCGGGGTCTGGCGCAGGAAGCTCCAAAGCGGGAGGTGCCCCGAATGGCGGCCGATCACCCCGGCATTGTCCTCGGTCTCGACCACGCCTTCGCACGTCACCGTCACCTCGCGCGCGCCCGGCGTCAGGCCGATCAGGGTGACGTGGTTGAAATGCTGGTCGTCATACTGGAGTTCGGCATGGGCGTTCTCCAGCCGCATCTGCCAATCGATGATTCGCTGCCCCTGAGTCTCCTTCGGCGTCAGCCGCAGCCGCTGGAGCGCGTGCACCACCGGTTCGCTGAAAGCGTAATGCGTGGTGTGCCGGACCTTGAGTTTGAGCTTGCTCATGCGTGGAACCGGTAATCCTCGGCGATCGCGCGGGCGATGGCGTTGTTGCGGGCGAGGAAATCGACGAGGAATTCGTGCAGCCCCTGCTCGAAAATCTGGTCGACGGTCAGGTGGCTGATCTTCGTATCGGCCTCGCGCATCAGGGCAACCGCGCTGCCTTCGACGCCGTGATTGCGGGCGAGCGCGCCGAGACATTCGCGCAGGGCATTGCGGCAGAAGGCGAGGCTCCTCGGGAAGCGATCATCGAGCACCACGAATTCGACGATCCCCCGCGCCTCGATCTGCCCGGCGTTGAGCCAGCTATAAACCCGCGCCCCCGCGACCGAGCGCAGCACCTGTTCCCACTGCCCGGTATCGAGGCTCGAGCCGACATAGGAGAGCGAGGGCAGCAGCAGGAAGTATTTCATGTCGAGAATGCGCGCGGTCGAATCCGCGCGTTCGATGAAGGTGCCCGCGCGGCTGAAATGGTAGCCCTCGTCGCGCAGGATCGAGCCGTCGAAGGCGCCGTGAACCTGCGTCCCCGCCCGCCGGATCGCGGCCAGCACCTCGCCCACGCTCGCCTGCCCCACCGGGCGGGCCAGCAGGCGGTCGAGCCGCATCCAGTTCTCGTTCACCGCCTCCCACACGTCCGAAGAGATGTTGATCCGGCTCTCGCGCGCATTCGACCTGACGGCGGCGAACATCGCCCGGACATTGCCGGGGTTGGAGGGCCCGCGCAGCACGAAGTTCCAGACCTGCGTGCCGTCATAGGTATCGTGGACGGCCTCGTAGGACGGCTGAAGGCCGAGCGTCGCGATCACCGATCGCCATTCGGCCTCGGCCGTCACCACATCGCGGGTCAGCGCCATGCGCAGCGCGGCTTCGAGCAGGCGCGCGGTGTTCTCGGCCCGCTCGAGATAGCGGAACATCCAGAACAGGCCATTTGCGGTTCTGCCGAGCATGTCAGTCCTTCAGCACCCAGGTGTCCTTGGTGCCGCCCCCCTGACTGGAATTGACCACCAGCGAACCCTTCTTGAGCGCCACCCGCGTCAGCCCCCCCGGAGTGATGTCGATCCCTTCCGGGCTGACCAGCACGAAGGGCCTGAGGTCAAGGTGCCGGGGCGCGAGGCCCTTGGCGGTGTAGATCGGGCAGGTCGACAGCGCGAGCGTGGGCTGGGCGATGTAATTGTCGGGCTTGGCGACCAGCTTCTCGCGGAAGGCCGCGATCTCGCGCCTGGATGAGGTCGGCCCGATCAGCATGCCATAGCCGCCCGATCCGTGCACTTCCTTGACCACCAGCTCGGCAAGGTTGTTGAGCACATAGGCAAGGCTGTCCTTTTCCGCGCAGCGCCAGGTCTGGACATTGGGCAGCAAGGGCCGCTCGCCGGTGTAGAATTCGACGATTTCGGGCATGAAGCTGTAGATCGCCTTGTCGTCGGCGACACCCGTGCCCGGCGCATTGGCGATGGTGATCCCGCCCGCGCGATAGACATCCATGATCCCGGGCACGCCCAGCACGGAATCAGGATTGAAGGTGAGCGGATCGAGGAATTCGTCGTCGACCCGGCGATAGAGCACGTCGATCGGCTTGTAGCCGCGGGTGGTGCGCATCTGCACCCGTCCGCCGGTGACGCGCAGGTCGCTGCCCTCGACCAGCTCGGCCCCCATCTGGTCGGCGAGGAAGGCGTGCTCGAAATAGGCCGAGTTGAAGATGCCCGGCGTCAGCACCGCGACGGTCGGCTTGCCCCCGCCGAAGGCCGGCGGGACGCAGGCCGCAAGGCTGCGCGCCAAGCGGCGCGGGTAGTTGGAGACAGACTCGACCCCGATCCGGCTGAACAGATCGGGGAACATCCCCATCATCGTCTCGCGGTTTTCGAGCATGTAGGACACGCCCGAGGGGGTGCGGGCGTTGTCTTCGAGCACGAAGAACTCGTCGGGCCCGGTGCGCACCAGATCGATCCCGACGATGTGGGTGTAGATCCCGCCCGGCGGGGTGAAGCCGACCATGCCCGCAAGCCAAGCGTCGTTCTTGCGCAAGAGCCGTTCGGGCAGACGGCCGGCGCGCACGATCTCCTGCCGGTGGTAGAGATCGTAGAGGAAGGAGTTGAGCGCGCGCACCCGCTGCTCGATCCCGCGCGACAGCCTGCGCCATTCGGCGGCGGTGATGATGCGCGGCACCATGTCGAAGGGGATGAGGCGTTCCTCGGCCTCGTTCTCGCCATAGACGTTGAAGGTGATGCCGGTGCGCCGGAAGGTGTCATCCGCCTCGCGATTCTTGCGGCGCATCAGTTCGGGCGGCTGTTCCTCGAACCAGCGGCAATATTCGGCATAGGCGGGGCGGGTGTTGCCTGCCTCGTCGAACATCTCGTCGAAATTACCGCCCCGCGCCTGCATCGACCCTTCGCAAAATGACTTAGTGCCGCCACCTTAGCCGGGGTTTCACAAAAGGAAAGCGGGTGGGGTATTTGACGTAGGCGGAGGGGGTGTGGGGGCGGAAGCGGGGAGAGGTTTTGAACTGCGCGAAAAAGCTGCTGTTCAGGTTCCGACTCCTCACTGCCCGGCCGGGATGCTCGACTTACCGGAAAGGGTTGGTAGAACAGCCCCATGCCATCAGCGCGACCGACATCACCCAAATGCCTCTTTATCGCCTGGATATTGGGCTGGGCGACAGCGGTCTATCTGCCGAGCCTCTTGATTGCGCTTCTGGCGCTCTCACCGCTTGCATCGGGCGGAAACCTGTTACTGGATACCTTCCAGGTTGCGGACGAGGTTTCACCCGCAGCGAAACTGACCTACGCGGCCCTCTTCGGCGCCCTCGTGATGGTGGTGCGCATGGGCGGCGCGGGACGTGGGCTGCCGGTCAATGCTCTGATCGGTGTGGCCAGTATCGCGCTGGTTGTGGCGCTGCTTCCCGAACACTGGTCGCGTGGTTTCGGCATCGGTCTGAATGGAGTGAGATTCGACCCGCTCCCGACAGCCATTTATCTGGTCGGCGGCCTCGCCGGTGGTGTCGTTTTCTCACTGTCCGAAGCAAGATGCTTGTCGCGCAGTCAGGCACCGACACTTCATCAATGATCAGGTGATTGACTGGCCTGAAGCGGCGCGAACACCAACCTCACCCCCGCACACTCTCCAGCTCCGCCAGCAGCGTCTGGATCACCATCGGATCATAGGTGAAGCCCATGTGGGTGCAGCGCACCGCCACCGCGCGGTCGCGTTCGCCGGGGCGGCCGGCGGCGCAGCGGGGGCCGATGACGCCGTCACTGGCACTCCACAACGCGACTGTATCGACCGGGGGCTTGACGTGCAGCTGGGCAGCGATCGGGGGGGCGTCCACCGAGTGCCCGGTGATGAACTGGTAGGCGCGCCAGACGTTGTTGGCCCGCGGGGAGCCGCTGAAGGGCGAGCCCATCGAGATCACCTTGGCAACGCTCCCCGGCTGGCGCTTGGCGATCTCGCGCGCGTAGAGCCCGCCGAGGCTCCAGCCGATCAGCACGACCTTGCGCCCGTGGCGCGCGTGAAGCTCGAGCAGGCGCTCCTCGATCGCGTCGAAGCGCTCAGGGTCCGGACCCCAGTTGCGGCCCAGCCCCCAGCGCTTGGTGATGTGCCCGGCGCTCTCGAGCGCCTGCGCAAGGTAGCGCATCCGCATCGGGTGGGTGGCGAAACCGGGGAGGATCATAGCCACCTGCGGATTGGCGGTGGGCGCGATTTCGAGCTTGCGGCGCGGGCGGCGCAGCGGCTCGGCCAGCACCTGGGCCTCGCCCAGCAGGCGCATGAGGCGCGGCTTGCCAAGCTCGTGCTCCTCAGGAATGGCTTCGCGTGCCAGTGCGACCCGGCGGGCGAAATCGGTAGCGTTATAGGCCTGCTGCGCGCGGCCGCCTGCCGCGCTCGCCGCTGCGATCAGCGGGGCGGGGAGGCGTGAAGAATCAAAGGCGAAGCGCGTAGCCATGGCCGCCGTAAAGCCAGACCCGTGCTGAACCGTCAATTAATTGTAACGCACGTAACAAATCCGACACATTTCGCCGCGCGGCGTCATTTGGCCGGACATTCCCCGATCCGCTCATGCTTGATCGTCGCGGTCATCGTGCCCTTGCCCGCGCCGTCAAACTCCATTGCGGTCGTCGCGGTGAGGTCTGCGCCGGTGCTGGTGGTTGTCCCAGCCATACTTGTGCGGATGGCCCGGCCTTCCGCCTTGCATACCAGCACGGCATCAAGCTTTCCGTCGGCAAGCACGAAGTTTTCGTAGGCGCATTCGCCGTCCTGCCCCTGCTTGACCATCGCCTCGAAGCCCTTTTCGACCTCTTCGGCGGTGAGGCAATCCTCAATCGTTCTGACAAGCCCCGCGCCGTGGTCTTTCATCTCGGGCGGCATGCCGGGGATATCGAGCGCGGTCATCGTGACGGTGGTCTTGTAAAGGCCGGGCTGGGGCTTCACCCCTTGCGCTTCGGCCTGCTTGGCCGCCTCGCCAAGGCTGACCTTGCCGTCTCCATCAGCGTCGGATGTGCCCGCGCCCGAACAGGCGGCAAGCAAGCCCGCGGCGGCAAGGGCGATAAGGGAAACGGCTTTCATGGCGGGTTCTCCTGCTGTGTTCTGCCGATCATAACCCGGCTCGCGCCAAAGCGTGCCACGAAAAGCGCATTTGCGGCCCCCGCCGCCTTGCGCGTCCCCGCTTTGTTCCCCATAGATGCGCCATGGCCGAACTCGTGATCCGCCGCGGACTGGACGAGCCCGAAACGGGCGCGGACTTCACCCCGCACCGCCCCCAACGCCCCGACAAGTCGATGGGCGGCATCCCGTTCAAACTCGTATCCGAATACGAGCCCGCCGGCGACCAGCCGACTGCAATCGCCGAATTGTGCGAAAGCGCGCTCACGGGCGAGAAGACTCAGGTGCTGCTCGGCGTCACCGGCTCTGGCAAGACTTTCACCATGGCCAAGGTGATCGAGACCTTGCAGCGCCCCGCGCTGATCCTCGCGCCCAACAAGATCCTCGCGGCGCAATTATACGGCGAATTCAAGAGCTTCTTCCCCGAAAACGCGGTCGAGTATTTCGTCTCCTACTACGACTACTACCAGCCCGAAGCCTATGTCCCCCGCTCGGACACCTATATCGAGAAGGAAAGCTCGGTGAACGAGGCGATCGACCGGATGCGCCACTCGGCCACCCGGGCGCTGCTGGAGCGGGACGACGTGATCATCGTCGCCTCGGTCTCGTGCCTCTACGGGATCGGATCGGTCGAGACCTATTCGGCGATGATTTTCGACATCAAGGTGGGCGAGGTCGTCGACCAGCGCGAGCTGATCCGCAAGCTCGTCGCGCTGCAATACAAGCGCAATGATGCCGCCTTCACCCGCGGCTGTTTTCGCGTGCGCGGCGACAGCCTGGAAATCTTCCCCTCGCACTACGAGGACATGGCCTGGCGGGTGAGTTTCTTCGGGGACGAGATCGAGGCGATTGCCGAATTCGATCCGCTCACCGGCACCAAGGGGGCCGCGCTGGAGAAGGTGCGGGTCTACGCCAATTCGCACTATGTGACGCCGGGGCCGACGATGAAACAGGCGGCAGCCGCGATCAAATTCGAGTTGGAGGAGCGGCTCAAGGAGCTGGAGGCCGAGGGCAAGTTGCTGGAGCGCCAGCGCCTCGAACAGCGCACCCATTTCGACCTCGAGATGATCGCGGCGACCGGTTCCTGCGCAGGCATCGAGAACTACTCGCGCTTCCTCACCGGACGGCTCCCCGGCGAGCCGCCGCCAACCCTGTTCGAATACCTTCCCGAAAACGCGCTCTTGTTCGTCGATGAAAGCCACCAGACCGTGCCGCAGATCGGCGCGATGGCAAAGGGTGACCACCGCCGCAAGCTGACCCTCGCCGAATACGGTTTCCGCCTGCCGAGCTGCATCGACAACCGCCCGCTCAGGTTCAATGAATGGGACGCGATGCGCCCACAGACCTTCGCGGTCTCCGCCACCCCCGGCGGTTGGGAGATGGAGCAGACCGGCGGCGTCTTTGCCGAACAGGTGATCCGCCCCACCGGCCTCATCGACCCGCCGGTCGAAATCCGCCCGGTCGAGGACCAGGTGCAGGACTGCATCACCGAGTGCAAGGCGACCGCAGCGAAGGGCTACCGCACGCTCGTCACCACGCTCACCAAGCGCATGGCCGAAGACCTCACCGAATTCATGCACGAGGCCGGCGTGCGCGTGCGCTACATGCACTCGGACGTCGAGACATTGGAGCGCATCGAACTGATCCGCGATCTGCGCCTCGGCGTCTATGACGTGCTGGTCGGCATCAACCTGCTGCGCGAGGGCCTCGACATTCCCGAATGCGGGCTGGTGTGCATTCTCGATGCGGACAAGGAGGGCTTCCTGCGCTCGGAGACAAGCCTCATCCAGACCATCGGCCGCGCCGCGCGCAATGTCGATGGCCGGGTGATCCTCTACGCCGACCGCATAACCGGCAGCATGGAGCGCGCGCTCGCCGAAACCGACCGCCGCCGCGCCAAGCAGGAAGCCTACAACGCCGAACACGGCATCACGCCCCAAACGATCAAGCGCAACATCCACGACATCGTCGCCCACACGGCGGCGCAGGATAGCGTGCTGGTCGACACGGGCGACGACGAGCGCAACAACCTCGTCGGACACAATCTCAGGAGCTACATCGAAGACCTCGAAAAGCGCATGCGCGACGCAGCGGCCAACCTGGAGTTCGAGGAAGCGGGACGCTTGCGCGACGAGATCCGGCGGCTGGAGGCGGACGAACTTGGCATCCCCGATGGCGAGAAGCGCGCGCCGATCGTGGGGCGCAGCAACGAGGGCAAGCCGGGGACGCGCAAGACGCGGTTTGGGAAGGTGCGCTACAAGAAGATGGGGGGGAAGGCTTAGGCGCCTCAAAACCCTTGCATACGAGACCAATCTATCATAGATACTATCTCAGATAGGAATCTATGCCATGCAGATCGAGATCGATTTCGACGTATTCAAGGCCCTGACCGCACTCCGGAATCACGAGGGCGATAGCTATAATCAGGTGCTTCGTCGCCTTCTCACGCTACCGGAGAAGCACGAGAATGCCTTAAGCGGATTGCTCAGTAATTCACAGGCCCACGAGATTGCGAACGCTCTTACCAAATCGCCCGCACCCAAGAACGCCTTAGCAGTTTTCGCACATGGCGCTTGGTTCAATGGCGTGTTTTTTCCAGACGGAACGAAGCTACGAGCAACCTACAAAGGCACCGAACACTTTGCGGAAATCCGAAACGGCCAATGGGTAGATTCTAACGGGGTCGTGAGGACTAGCCCATCAGATGCAGCCAGTGCGATTTCAGGGACCAACGTCAACGGCTGGCGCTTTTGGTATGCCTGGCAATCGGCTCAAAAAACTTGGCGTCGTTTGGATGAATTTCAGTGATCCACTCCTTCGCCTGCGCAGAAACCGAAAGCATCTGGAACGGCAAGCGCAGCCGCAAGCTACCCGCCGACATCCAGCAGCGCGCGTTGGCGAAGCTCTCCATGATCGATGCCGCTGACACCCTCGACGACCTCAAACTGCCGCCAAGCAATCGTCTGCACGACCTGGACCGCGACCGCGCCGGTCAGCATTCCGTTTCCATCAACATGAAATGGCGTATATGCTTCCGCTGGGACAACGGAAACGCATATGATGTCGAAATCGTCGACTACCACTGACACCTCGGACTGGCTGCACATCCCGCACGCGGGCGAGATGCTGGTTTCAGAGTTCATGGAGCCTCTGAAGCTCAGCACCGCAGCGTTGGCCGAAGCCATCGCGGTTGAGCCCGCGCGCCTGCAAGCGATGATCGACGGCACCACCCGCATCGATGGCGAGCTTGACCTGCGCCTCTCGCGCTACTTCCGCATGTCGGAGGGCTTCTTCCTGCGGCTTCAGACGAGTGCCGAACTGCGCACCGCCAAACGCGCCCTCAACGGCGAGCTTGACCGAATCACTCCCCGCGCCGCCTGACACTAAGGAGGAAGCTGGGCGCAACACTCTCCCTCGTGCTTGAACGGCTGGCACAAGCCTGCCACTCCCCTCCCCCATGAACGCCCGATTCCTCGTTGCGCTAGCGGCTGCCAGCACCCTCGCCCTTACCGTTCCCACGCTCGCGCAGGATAACCCCGCGACCGCGCCTGACGCCGGAAAGCCCGCCGCTTCGCCCGAGGCGCAGGTCCGCTCCCGCGATCTCACCGGCACCTTCGGCGGCCAGCGGATCACCTACAAGGCCACCATTTCCGACACGATCCTCTCGGACGAGGCGGGGAAGGCCGAGGCGGTGATCGTCACCACTTCCTATGTGAAGACCCCGGCGGACCCGAACCGCCCGGTGTTCTTCCTCTTCAATGGCGGGCCGGGCTCGGGGTCGGTGTGGTTGCAGATGGGGGCTTTCGGGCCCAAGCGCGTCGCGATCCCCTCCGACGCCAAGGACGACGGCGCGCCGCCTTTTCCGCTGCTCGACAATCCCGACAGCCTGCTCGACGTTGCCGACCTCGTGTTCATCGATCCGCCGGGGACGGGGTTCAGCTATCTGACGCAGGGCACCGATCCCAAGAAATATTACGGCCTCAGGCAGGATGCGCGCGCGGTGGCGCAGGTGATCCGGCGCTGGCTGGCAGATAATGGCCGCTGGTCCTCGCCCAAATATCTCGGCGGCGAGAGCTATGGCACCAGCCGCACCGCGATGGTGGTGGATGAGCTGGAGGGCTCGACCTATAACGACGTCGGCCTCAACGGGCTGATCCTGATTTCGACCATCCTCGATTTCGCGGGCCGCGAGCCGACGCCGGGG
>PNKW01000041.1 GCA_013822695.1 Erythrobacter sp.
GAACCGGACAGCTCGATCGCGGCGCGCTCCATTTCGTTGACGCGGCGGATCGTGACAAAGCCCTTGGCCCGCAAATCCCGCAGCGATTCAAGCTCGGGCACGATCAGGGCCTGCTGCTTCTGAAACGCGGCGATTTGCACATTGAGCCCGTCAATCTGGCGGCGCGACTGGTTGACGCGCTCGCGTAGTTGAGCGAGCAGGCTGGCCTGTTCCGCCCGGTTCAACGCGAAGCGGCGCTGCTCTGCAGCCACCGCATCGCGCGCACTGGCGCTGGTATTGCTGAGCAGGCTGGCGGGAAAGGTGATGCTGCCGCGGTTCTCCAGCTCGGCGGTCAGCCGCGCGCGCTGTGCCAGCAATTGCTCGAGCGAGGCCGCGGATGATTGCGCATCGACCGCTGACACACTCGTGTCGAGCCGCATCAGCAGCGCGCCCTTCCTGACCACATCACCATCGCCAACGAAGATTTCCGAAATCACCCCGCCCGTGGGGTGCGCGACGCGTTTGACCCGGCTCTCGGGCGCGACTTCGGCCGTGGCGACCACCGCGCCGCCGATGGGCACCAGCGCCCCGCCAACCACTACCACGAACGCCAGCACCCCTGCGGCGATTGTCGCGATCCGGGTGCGCCGCCGGGCGCTCTGGTCAAACCCGTGAGCAAGCTGGATCGCACCATCCGCGACCGGCACGGGAAGCATTGTGTTCATGGCATTACCCCCGTCGCCTCAGCCGGAGCCGTCCGCTCGGCCGGGCCCCTGATTGTGCCCGGGGGCTGAGGCTGCAGCATCTCGCCCAGCACCGCATCGCGATCGCCAAAGGCGGCCATGCGCCCGTTTTGCAGCACCAGCACCTTGTTGACATGGCGCAGCGCAGCGGGTCGGTGAGCAACGAGCGCGATGATGGCCCCGCGCGCCCGGATCGCCGCAATCGCGGTATCCAGTGCCGCCTCGCCCTCGGCATCGAGGTTGGAATTGGGCTCATCCAGCACCACCAGAAACGGATCGCCATAGAGCGCGCGGGCAAGGCCGATGCGTTGGCGCTGCCCGGCGGAGAGCTGCGAGCCATTGCTGCCAACCTGCGTGTCATAGCCATCGGGCAGACGCACCACCATGTCGTGCACCCCGGCGCTGCGAGCGGCGGCGATCACCGCCTCTGACGGCGCACCCGGAGTCATGCGCGCGATATTCTGCGCAATCGTCGCATCGAACAGTTCAACCTGCTGCGGCAGATAGCCGAGATGCACGCCCAGATCATCCGGGTCCCATTGATCGAGGCTCGCCCCGTCGAGCCGCACCGCGCCTGCCGCCGGTTGCCACAACCCGACCAACATCCGCACCAGCGTGGTCTTGCCCGCCGCGCTCGGGCCAATGATGCCGAGCCCGTCACCCGCTTCAAGCGTAAAGGACACGCCCTCGATCACCGGGCGGTTAGCGCCCGGCGGGACAGCGGCGAGGCCTTCAACCTGCAACACCTGCGTCGGCGCAGGCAAGCGGGTGGAGGGCGGCGCGGGTTCGGGCACCGCGTCCAGCAATTGGTCGAGCCGCGCCCAGCCCTGCCGCGCCGCCAGAAAGGCGCCCCAATGCGCGATGGCCTGATCGATCGGAGCCAGCGCCCGCGCGGCGAGGATCGATGAGGCAAAGATGATCCCGGCGCTCGCCTCCCCGGCCAGATAGAGCAGCGCGCCGACGGTCAGAACAAGGCTCTGCAGAAACAGCCGGAAGATGCGGCTTGCCCCGCTCAGCACGCTGGCAATCCGGGTGAGTTCATCCTGCGCCGCGTTGAAGGCGGCATGGGCGCTGTGCCAGTGATCATACACCCGCTCACCCATGCCGAGCGCGCGGATCACCTCGACATGGCGGCGATTATCCTGCGCCAGCTTGGCGAGGTAGCCGCGCGCGCGCAAGGCCGTCTCGCTCGGCGCGCGGGTCATGCGGTCGTTGATGATGGTGAGCCCGGCCAGCACCAGCGCACCGGCCAGCGCCGTCACACCCAACCACACATGGAGCAAGGTCAACAGCGCCAGGAACAGCACCATCCATGGCAGATCGATCAGAGCGCAGGGGCCGGGCGAGCTCAGGAAGCCGCGCACCGCATCGAGATCACGCAAGGGCCCGATACCATCATCGCCGCCCCGGTTGCCGCGCAGCGCCAGTTCTGACACCGCGCGCTGCACCCGCCCGGTCATCCGCGCATCCAGCGCCACGCCGACATCGGCCAGAATGCGCAGCCGCAACAGATCGAACAAGGCCTGAAACACATAGACCATGGTGACCATGATCAGCAGCCCGAACAGGGTCGCAAAGCTCCCGCTCGGCAAGACCGAATCGTAAATCAGCAGCATGTAGATCGGCCCGCCGAGCAGCAGGACATTGATCAGCGCGCTGAGCCAGGCAACCGTGACCAGCGCCGATTTCGAGCGGCTGAGCGCAGCGCGCAGTTCGGAAGGAGCCGCTTCTTGCATGATCAAGGGGGTTGCGCGGGTTTTACGACAAATTGGAGACTCTGGGACCCCACCCTGCTGTGCCGGCGACCATGAGGGACGCGAATACCGGACCTGGCTGACCGCAAAGCCCCTATGGTGCTACTCGGAGAGCCATTGTCCGCCGCGGCAGCACCGTCGCCGAAAGGCCGCCCTGATCCTTGAAGGGAGGGGGCGGAAGCGGGCCCGAGTTCGCCCTCGCCCCGCGCCGCGCTCCTCATCGCGTTCCCTGTGGCGCGCCTTACGCGTGCCAGAGCGACCCGGCGCGCGAAAGCCTGGCGCAAAACCCGTCCAAGGACATTATAGTATGATAACTTTGTCGCCCGATTGCCTTGCGCGCGCCGCCCGCTACATCTGCATGCCGTGACTGTCGTCCTTACTACCGCGCTGATGTTCCTGATCGGCTATGCCAGCCAGCGCGCCGGCGTGTGCATGGTGCGCGCGATGCGCGAGGTGATCGACAAGCGCCGCGTGCACCGGCTGGCGGGCTTTGCGTTCGCGGCCTCGGCGGCGATGGTGGTGATGGGGCTGGCCGACTGGCTCGGTGCCGAGCCTTTCATGACGATACTGGGCACCGCGCCGGACGGCTTGGCAATCGCGGGCGGCGTGCTGTTCGGGCTCGGTTCGATCCTCGCGGGAAATTGCGCGATGGGGCTGCTCGCGGCGTTCACCCGGGGCGAGCTTTGGCACGCGGGTGCAATCGCCGCGATGTTCGTGGCTGCGCTGCTGCTTGGCCCGAACATGTCGAGCGCCGCCTTGATGTTGCCCAACCGCACTCCCTTGCCCTCCCCGCTCACCGGCCATGTGGTGCTGGCGCTGACGCTCGGCGGCACCGTGGGTGTGACGGCCGCGACCTATCTTTACCGGCGATTGGGGTTGCATCGGCTCAAAGGCGGATGGTCGCCGCTTATCGCGATGAGCGTGATCGGCACCGCCTCCGGCCTGCTCTTCGCGCTCGATCGGCAGTGGGTCTACACCAGCCGCATCGCCGAGATTGCCTATGGCGGGCGCTGGGCGCTGGGGGCGCTGTTCGGGCTCGCGGCGCTGATCGCGGGGATGACCAGCGCGACGGTGATTGGTGGCACCTTCCGGTTGCGGGCAGGCAGCGCGCGGCAATGGCTGAGCACGCTTGCGGGCGGCCTGCTGATGGGCGCAGGCGCAACGCTGGTGCCGGGCGGCAATGACGCGATGCTGTTCACCGGCGTGCCCTTGCTGCTCCCCAACCTGCTGGCAGGCTATGCGAGCTTTGCCGCAACCCTTGCGCTGGCATTGCTGATCCGGCGACAGGCCGTGCCGATGGACGCCTAAGCGGCTCCGATCAGACCCCCGCCAGCAACCGCACCCCCACCACGCCGACCAGAAGCGCGGTCAGCCAGCGGATCCACTTGGGCGGCAGCAGACGCGCTGCAAACAGGCTGCCGATCTGCCCGCCGATCACCACCGCGATCAGCAGCGGCAGGCTCGCGCCAATAGCCGCGCCGAGCAGGCCCGGACCGTTCTTCACCATCTGCCCGGCGAGGCCGAAGAGCGAATTGACGAGGATGAACAGGCTCGCCGTCGCGGCGATCCCCCGCGCCTCGTGCCAGCGCGCGAGGTGGAGGAGGGGCGCGAGGAAAATTCCCCCGCCGATCCCCACCAGCCCCGCGAAATAGCCGAGCGGCGCGGCAGCGAGCGGCATGAAGCGCGCGGCGCGCGCCGGTTCGCCTTCCGCCCCCTCCTGCACGGGAACCAGCATGGTCAGCGCGGTCAGCACCAGGCTTGCACCGAGCAGCGTGAGGAAGGTCGCCTCCCTGATCGGGGTCAGCCCGCCGAGAAAACTCATCGGCGCGCCCAGCGCCACGATCACCCCGGCCTTCGTCCACGGCGTCACGCGAGCGCGGGCGAAGCGGATGCTCCCGCCCGTCACCACCACGATATTGCAGGCAAGGCTCACCAGCGGCAGCAGCCGGTAATCGAGCCCCGAAAGCGCCAGCAGCGCCGAATAGGTCGATCCGCCGCCGAAGCCGACGCTGGCATAGAGCAGCGCCGTCACCGCAAAGGCGAGCGCGAGCAGCACGGGGACCGCGCCGATCATCGCCCCGCCCTCTCGTCAGCCTCTCAGGCGCTCTGGCTGACGCCCACGGCGCCGTGGCAATGCTTGTACTTGTTGCCCGACCCGCAAGGGCACGGCGCATTGCGGCTGATGTCGAGATTGGCGAAGGGATTGTTCGGGTTCGCCCCGCCCGGACCGAAGGCGGCACGCGGGCTTCCGGCGAGCGAGCCGAACAGTTCGGGGCGGCTTTCCGACCCGTCGCCATCGCCCGAATTCTCGAGCCCGGTCAGCGGGTCGATGTGGCCGGTGAGGAAATCGGGCAGTTCGGGCAGCGTCTGCACCGCGGGTTGTTCGAAGCGCAGCTCGGCGCGGAACAGGATCTTGGTGACCTCCTCGCGCAAGGTGTCGAGCATCGTCTCGAACAAGACGAAGGCTTCCTGCTTGTATTCGTTGATCGGCTGCTTTTGCGCCATGCCGCGCATCCAGATCACCTGGCGCAGCGCGTCGAGGGTGGAGAGGTGCTCCTTCCAGTGATGGTCGAGCTGGCGCAGCAGCACGTCCTTTTCGACCACGCGCCATATCGAGGCGTCCTGCTCGCCCATCTTGGTGTTCATCATGTCATCGGTGAGGTCGCGCAGGCGCTCTTCGAGCAACTGCGGCTCGACCTCTTCCTCGGCGAGCCAGTCGTCATAGGGCGGCTGGAAGCCGAAGATTTCCTCGGTGCGGGCCTTGAGGCCCTCGATGTCCCATTGTTCGGGGTAGGAGCCCGGCGGGCACGCGGAGCCGACAAGCGCGTTGATCGTATCGTGGCGCATGTCGACGACCACATCGTCGACCGCTTCGGAATCCATGATCTCGGCGCGCTGTTCGTAGACCACCTTGCGCTGGTCGTTCATCACGTCGTCGTATTGCACGACCTGCTTGCGCATGTCGTAATTGCGCGCCTCGACCTTCTTCTGCGCGGTCTCGATCGCCTTGGACAGCCACTTGGAGCCGATCGCCTCGCCGTCCGCGAGGTTCGACTTCATCATCTTGGAAAACAGCGTGTCGGGGCCGAAGATGCGCAAGAGGTCATCCTCGAGGCAGAGGTAGAAGCGCGACAGGCCCGGGTCGCCCTGACGGCCCGAACGGCCGCGCAGCTGGTTGTCGATGCGGCGGCTTTCGTGCCGCTCGGTGCCGAGCACGAACAACCCGCCGGCCGCCTTCACGCGCTCCTTCTCCTCGGCGACTTCGGCGCGGATGCGGGCGATGGCTTCGTCACGCTCGGGCCCCTCGGGCAGCTCGGCGAGTTCGTCGCGGATGCGGTATTCGATATTGCCGCCGAGCTGAATGTCGGTGCCGCGCCCGGCCATGTTGGTGGCGATGGTGACCGCCCCGTAGCGGCCCGCCTGCGCCACGATATGCGCTTCCTGTTCATGGAAGCGCGCATTGAGCACCGAGTGCCTGACGCCTTCCTTGTCGAGATATTCGCTGAGCAGTTCGGACTTCTCGATCGAGACCGTGCCGACCAGCACCGGCTGGCCGATTTCCTGCTTTTCCTTGATCGCCTTGGCAATGGCACCGAACTTGTCGGCGGTGTTCTTGTAGAACTCGTCCTCCTCGTCGATCCGCGCGACGGGCAGGTTGGTCGGGATTTCGACCACGCCGACCTTGTAGATGTCCCAGAATTCCGCCGCTTCGGTCGCCGCGGTGCCGGTCATGCCGGAGAGCTTGGGATACATGCGGAAGTAGTTCTGGAAGGTGATCGAGGCGAGCGTCTGGTTTTCAGGCTCGATCCGCACGCCTTCCTTGGCTTCGACCGCCTGGTGCAGCCCGTTCGACCAGCGGCGGCCGTCCATCATGCGCCCCGTGAACTCGTCGATGATGATGACCTTGCCGTCCTTGACGATGTAGTCGGTGTCGCGCTTCCTCGCGAAGTTGGCGACCAGCGCCTGATCGAGGTGGTGGACGACCTGGGTGTTGAGCGCGTCGTAGAGGTTCTCGGACGCGAGCAGGCCCTTGGCGAGCAGCAGCTGTTCGACCTCTTCCAGCCCCTCTTCGGTGAGCTGCACGCGCTTCACCTTCTCGTCGATGTCGAGCCATTCGACCGGGATCTCGCGCGCGACCTGATCGAGCTGGACGTAGAGTTCCGACTTGTCCTCGGTCGGGCCGGAGATGATCAGCGGGGTGCGCGCTTCATCGATCAGGATCGAGTCCACCTCGTCGACGATCGCGAAGTTGAAGGGCCGCTGCGCCATCTCGCCGCGCGAGTGCTTCATGTTGTCGCGCAGGTAATCGAAGCCGAATTCATTGTTGGTGCCGTAGGTGATGTCGGCGTTGTAGGCGTCGCGCTTGTATTCCTCGGGCATGCCGGGGACGATCACGCCCACCGAGAGGCCGAGCCAGTTGTAAAGCCGGCCCATCTCCTCGGCGTCGCGGCGGGCGAGGTAGTCGTTGACCGTGACCACGTGGACGCCCTTGCCCTCCAGCGCATTGAGGTAGACCGCCAGCGTCGCCATCAGGGTCTTGCCCTCGCCGGTGCGCATTTCGGCGATCTCGCCGCGGTGAAGCACGAGGCCGCCGATCAGCTGTACATCGAAGTGGCGCATCCCGAACACCCGCACCGATGCCTCGCGCACCGTGGCGAAGGCTTCGGGGAGGATGTCGTCGAGCTTGGCGCCGCCATCGATGAGGCCGCGCAGCTTGTTGGTCTGGCCCTGAAGCTCTTCATCGGAGAGCGTCTGAATCTGCGGCTCGAGCCCATTGATCTGGTCGACGATCTTGCGCGCAGCCTTGATGTAACGCTCGTTGGCCGAGCCGAAGACGGATTTGATGACGGATGAAAACATGGGTGTAAGCCTTTGATTCGGGTGCAATCGCCGCACATGATGCGGGGAACTTGCGGAACTGCGTGGAGATAGCGCGCGGCCCTCGCAGGGCGCGGCGCGCGGGAGTTCAGTTGCGTGCGGATGACGCGCCTATTCGTAGGCGCGCTCGATCCCCATCAAGACCGGCAGGCGCAACGATTCCGGCACCGGCGGCGGCGGGCATTCGCATTCGGCCGCGCGGGTGGCGCTGATCGTGGCGGGCGCGGGCTGCGCGGCGACGCTTTCGCTCGCCGCCCGCTCGTCCCCGCTCGCCGCAGCGACGCTCGCCGAGCATGCCAGCGCCTCGGCCAAGGACGCCTGCGCCGTGCCGCCAAGAGCGACAAGGCCGGTCAGCAGGGCCAGCAGGGCAAGAAAACGCCGGGTCATGAAGCCATCAGATAGAGGTTAAGCGCCAATTCGTCCACCGCCATAGCGCGATAAGCTGTGCGAGAGCTTAATCGGCCCGCGCGCCAAGCCCTGTCGAACGAGAAAGCCCGTGATTGCAGCGCTGCCGATTGCCCATTACGGGCGTGGCCCATGCAGATCGATCCCTCGCCCCTCGCCCGCCCCTTCCCGCAGCTCCCCGAAATCGCGGGCGTGACCCTGCGTGTCGCACGGGCGCGCTACAAGACATGGGACCGCTGCGACCTGACCTTTGCGGAAGTTCCCGATGGCACAACCGCCGCAGGGGTCTTCACCAAAAGCGCCTGCGCCTCTTCCGAGGTCGAACTCGGGCGCGAGGCGGTGAAGCTGGGGCGCGCGCGGGCACTGATCGTCAATGCGGGCAATTCCAACGCCTTCACCGGCTGGCGCGGGCGCGCGGCGGTCGAGGCGATCCGGGCGCAGGTCTCCGAGGCGCTCGCCTGCTCGCTCGACGAGGTGTTCGTCTCCTCGACCGGGGTGATCGGGGTGCCGCTGCCGGTCGACAAGGCGCAGGCCGGGATTGCCGCCGCGCTCACCGCCGACCCTTGCGGGTGGCAGGACGCCGCCAACGCCATCGGCACCACCGACACCTTCGCCAAGGGCGCAGGCGCTTCGGCCATGCTGGGCGGGGTGCGGGTGGAGCTTGCCGGGATTATCAAGGGTTCGGGCATGATCGCCCCCGACATGGCGACCATGCTCGGCTACATTTTCACCGATGCCGACATCGCCCCGGCCTTCCTTCAGGAAGCGCTGGAGCGCGCCAATGCCGCGACCTTCTCCTGCATCACGGTCGACGGCGACACCTCGACCAGCGACACGGTGATGGTCTTCGCCACCGGCAAGGCGGGCAATATGCGGATCGAGAGCTGGGACAGCCCCGGCGCGGATGCATTCGCCGCCGCGCTCGCCGACGTGTGCCGGAGCCTCGCGCAACTGGTCGTGCGCGATGGCGAGGGGGCGCGCAAGTTCGTCACCATCCGGGTCGCGGGTGCAGTCAGCGACGACAGCGCGCGCCGCATCGGCGTCGCCATCGCCAACTCGCCTTTGGTGAAAACCGCGATTGCGGGCGAGGACGCCAATTGGGGCCGCGTGGTCATGGCGGTGGGCAAAGCGGGCGAACCGGCCGACCGCGACAAGCTCTCCATCGCCTTCGGCGGCGTCTGGGCAGCGCGCAACGGCGTGCCGGTCGAGGATTATGACGAGGCCCCCGTCGCCGCGCACTTGAAGGGCGAGGAGATCGACATCGCGGTCGACCTCGGGCTGGCAGAGGGCCGCGCCACCGTGTGGACCTGTGACCTCACCCACGGCTACATCGCGATCAACGCGGATTATCGCTCGTGAGCGCCCTTCCCGCGCTCGACGCCGAAATCCGCGATCTGATGCGCTTCGCCGCGCAGCGTTCGATGCTGCCGCGCTTCCGAAATCTCGCCGCAGGTGAGGTCGAGATGAAGGGCGCGGACGATCCCGTCACCATCGTCGACCGCGAGGTCGAGGCTTTCCTGACCGAAGCGCTGACTCGGCTCGCCCCCGGCGTGGCGGTGGTGGGCGAGGAGGCGGTGCATGCCGACAAGGCCGTGCTCGAACACCTCTCCGGCCAGTGCTGGATCATCGACCCGCTCGATGGCACGGCGAACTTCGCCGAAGGCAAGGAGCCGTTCGGGATCATCGTCGCGCTCGCCGATGCGGGCGAGGCGGTGGCGGGATGGATCTATGACCCCAACAAGGACCGCTTCTGCCACGCGCGGCGCGGTGAAGGCGCATTTGTGAACGGGGAGCGGATCGCGGCGCGCACCACCGGCCAGCAGCCGCCGGTCACTGCGGTGAGCCGGATTTTCCTCACCCCGCAAGAATCCGCGATGGTGGATGCCAAGCTCGCCGCGCACTACACCCTCGTCGACATCCCGCGCTGCGCCGCCGAGCAATATCCGCGCCTTGCGCTGGGCGAGAACGACATTTCGAGCTTCAAGCGCACGCTCGCCTGGGACCATGCGGCGGGCGTCTTGTGGCTCAACGAAGCGGGCGGCAAGGCGGCGCGGCTTGATGGCAGCGCCTACCGGGTAGACCAGCACGATGCGCCCGGATTGATCGGGGCGTCATCGCCTGCGATCTGGGATGCCTTCGTCGCGCGGGTGGTTGCGTAAGGCTTTTCCGCTCGCATTGTCACTGCTAGGGCGCGCAGGCTCCATTCCCGGAGCGGCAACGACAGGAGGCACTCATGGCTCGCAAGACCACCGACCTCACCGATCTGCCCTGCTTTCGAGCAGACGTCCAAGCGGCGTAAGGGCTATCCCAGCGAAACCAATGTGAAGCGCGGATTGCGCTTTGTTCACGGCGACAAGGAGCTGGTCGAGAAACTCGGCCGGAAGGATCCTTGCCCCTGCGGTTCGGGCAAGTGCTTTCAGGAAATGCTGCCTCGCATCAGGCCGGTTTCGATGGTGCCGAGCGGCATGATTACTGGCGATAGGCAGAGATAGGGGCGCGCGCGCGCAGCCGCGCGCCCCACGATCTCAAAGCTCGCTTTCGAGCCACGCCTTGAGCTGGCTCTTGGGCGCGGCGCCGAGCTTCTTGGCCACCACTTCGCCATTCTTGTAGAGCAGCATCAGGGGGATCGACTGCACGCCGACCTGCGCGGCGATATCGGTGTTCTCCATGATGTCGATCTTGGCGATCTTGACCTTGCCCGCCAGCTCCTCGCTGATCTCCTCGAGCGCGGGGGCGATCATCTTGCAGGGACCGCACCAGTCGGCCCAGAAATCCACCAGCACGGGGGTATCGCTGCCGAGGACATCGGCCTCGAAGCTTGCATCGGTCACATTGACGGTCGCCATATCGCTTGTCTCCTTTGGCCGGAGCATAGGGGCGCCGGTCACGTGTTTGCAATCTAGTGCACGCTGCTTTTCACTCAATATCGGGTAGCGGCAAGGATTGCTGCGGGGCCTGCAAGGCGTTCTTGTGTAACCCGAGGATGGTGGACGGCAGGTCGAACAGCGCCGGGGTGTGGGTGTAGAGCACGGCCGCGCGCACCTCGCGCCCCGGATAGATGGCTTCGAGCGCGGCCACGTAAGCCGCCATCTGCCTGAGGGTTGCGACCGGAATGTCGGCAACGCTGGCTGGCGGGCGGCGGGTGGTCTTGAAGTCGACCACGGTGATGCGGGCAGGCTCGATCAGCAGACGGTCGGCGGTGCCTGCAACAACCACGCCATCGACCGTGGCGGCAAGCGGCACCTCGGCAAGCGCGGCGGGGGAGAAGATCGGGGCGAAGTCGGGGTGATCCAGCACCGCGATGGCGGCGGCGAGCATCTCGGCACGCATGGCTTCGGGCAGGTCGGCGGCCTGCCGCGCGAGCCAGCCTTGCGCGGCGGCTGTGCGGGCCTCGGCAGGAACGTCGGGCAAGCGTTCGAGCAGGGCGTGGATCAGGCTCCCGCGCCGTGCGGCATGGCACCCTGCCTCGGGGTCCTGCGGCGGAGCGGCACCCGCCTCCTCGCCTGCGGCCGAGGGCGCGAGCGGGCGCGGCGGGCGCGGCTCCTCGCCGACGGGGGTGGTGGCCCAGTGCGGGAGAGCGATGTCGTCGGGGGTCTGCGCCTGGGCAGCGTCATCGGGCACCAGTGGCTCGGCGCGCTCGCCCCACTCGCGGCGGGTGAGCCAGATGGGGTCGTCGATGGGCGCTTCCTCGAACAGGGGCGCGAGGCGGGCATACCAGCTGTCCTCGTGAGGGACGCCGTTCTTGGCTTCCTTCTTGTTCAGCGATCCGCCGATGAACAGCGCCTCCTCGGCACGGGTCATGGCGACGTAGAGCAGGCGCCAGTGCTCCTGCATGAGCGCGGCGGCCTTGGCGGCCTCGGCCTCGGCGATGCGTCCCTTCCGCTCGTCCTTTCCGAGCGGTGGGAGCGGGACGAAGCGCTTGCGGTCGGGCTTGTGGGCGAGCGGGTCGTCCTCCAGCTCCAGTTCCCCCGCCTCGCCCGGCGCACCGGTGGCGTCGGCGAGGATGACGATCGGGGCCTGCAAGCCCTTGGAGCCGTGGACGGTCATCACCCGCACCTGGCCGGCCGCGCTGTCGCTGTCGCGCTTGAGGTCGCCGGTCCCGGCGTCGAACCAGGCGATGAAGCCCGCAAGGCTCGGCCAATGCTCGGCCTCGTAGGCAAAGGCGGCGTTGAGGAGCTCGTCGAGCGGGTCGTTGGCCTCGGCCCCGAGCCGCGCGACGAGCTTGGCGCGGCCCTGCCACGGGCCGGTCAGCAGCCAGGCGATCAGGGCCTGCGGTGTGTGGTAATCGGCGCGGCGCAGCAGCTCCTTGAGGCGCTCGACCGCCTGCGCAACGAAGGCAGGCGGATCATCGCGATTGAGGTGCTCCCACAGCCGCTGCTTCTTCAAGCGCGGGACATGGGCGAGGAGGTCGTCCTGCGTCCACCCCATCAGCGGCGAGGCCAGCAGGTTCGCCAGCGACAGGTCGTCCTGCGGCTGCGCGGCGAAGCGCAAGGCCGCCAGCACATCCTTCACCGCCAGCGGCGCGCCCAGCCGCAGCCGGTCGACGCCCGCCACCGGCACCCCCCGCGCATGCAGCTTGGCAACGATCTGCGCGGCAAGCTCCTTGCGCTGGCGCACCAGCACCATGATATCGCCCGCATTGGCATGGCGGCGGGTGCCCTTGGCCAGAACGAAGGGCTCGGTCCCGTCAACCCAGCGCTTGACCTGATCGGCGATCCTGCCAGCCAGCAGCGTGTCGTGCCTGGGCAGCCAGTCCTGACCGCCCTCCTCGCTCTCGTCATCCTCCTCGATGGCCTCGGCCTTGTCGGGGGCGACCGGCGGCCACAGGGTGACGAGGCCCGGACGTTCGGTCCCCCTGTGTTCGGGCGGGTCTTCATCGAGGCCGAACGCGGCAAAGCCGAGCATCCCGATCACCCGATTGACGAAGCCGAGCACAACTTGCGCGGTGCGGTAGGATGTGCCGAGGCTGAGGTCCTGCCAGCCCGGCTCGCGGCGGTTGATGCGGCTCTCGCGGATGCCCTGCTTTGCGGCATCGATGCGGGCCAAGATGCGGGTCTTGGCCTTGGCGAAGTTCTCCGGGCTCGTGCCCTGAAAGCCGAAGATCGCCTGCTTGTAATCACCCACGGTGAAGATGGTGCGCAGCTTGTCCCCGCGCGCGCCCTCGCCCGCGAAGAAGTCATCGATCAGCGCCTCGACGATGTCCCACTGGCTGCGGTTGGTGTCCTGCGCCTCGTCGATCAGGATTTGGTCGAAGTGGCGATCGAGCTTGTAGCGGATCCAGTCGGCGGCCTCGGACTTGCCGAGGAGGTCAGCGGCCTTGCGGATCAGGTCGCCGAAGTCGAGCAGGCCTTCGCGGGCCTTGCGCGCTTCCCAGCGCACCGCGAAGGCACGACCGATCTCGAGCGCGGATGTGACGATCTCGGCGCAGGCGAGGAGGGAGCGGCGCTCATCGAATTTGGCCACCTGTTCGCCCACCGCCTGCTGACGAGAAACGAAGTCCGGATCGACCTTTAAAACGTGACGCAAGTTGCCGTTGGGCAAGAATTCGCTGTTGAGCACTCCGCCGACCAGACAATCCAGAGCGCCAGGGCGCTGATGGTGCTCCAGCCTGAGCCATCGTTCTATCCCAGCGATAGATTTCTCGCCCGACGGCTTGCCCCATTCCCGGAGGGCCTGAAGGATCGCCAGAAGCGCATCATCAGGGAAGATGTCCGGATGGAGCGGCTCACCGGCCCATTCCTCCCCCGCATCGGCCGGTATCCCCAAAGTCTGCCGCACCTGCGGCCCCATCGGCGATTGCCAGCCAGTCGGCCCCTCCCACATCTCGTGCGCATCGGCCGCGCGCATCAGCCACTTGTGCAGAGCCGCCGGGTCCTTGCGGGTGGTGAAGGTCTCCAGACCGTCAAGGATGCGCAAGTCGTGGCTGCGCTCGGCCTCCTCGAACAGGTCGGTCAGCACCTCGCGTGCGAGCAGTTCGCGGCTGCGGTCGTCCATCACCCGCGTGCCGGGGGCGAGGTGGGCCTCCTCCGGGAAATTGCCGATCAGGAACTGCGCGAAGGCGTGGATGGTGTCGATCCGGAGGCCCCCGCCCGGGCAATCGAGCACGCTCGCAAACAGCGTACGCGCGCGCTCCTGCGTAGCCGGGTCGAAATCCGCGCCGAGATGTTTCAGCTCCTTGCCGAGCGTCCCCGCATCAAGCCGCACCCAGCGCGCGAGCACCGCGTTGATGCGGTTCGCCATCTCGGCCGCACCCGCCTTGGTGAAGGTGAGGCACAGGATCTGCGACGGGCTCACATCCTCGCGCAGCAGCAGCCGCAGCACGCGCGCGGAGAGCACCTGCGTCTTGCCCGTCCCCGCCGAGGCGGAGAGCCAGACATTGTCCTCGGGATCCGCCGCGAGGAGCTGGTTGTCCTGCAAAGGGAAGACGAGGCCGCCACCGCCGCTCATGCCCCGGTATCCTTCTCGGTCAGGCGGACCAGCCATTCCTCGAGGCGCATCAGTTGGTCGTAATCGGTGTAGCCCTTGTAATCGGGGTTTTCGCGCGCCCGAAACGGCGCACGGCCCTTGATGTATTCGTGGATCGCGAAGCGCAGCTTGTCTCGGTGATGCGGGAGGAATTCCTCGAGGAGCAGTCCGCTTTCGCGCGACGAGAGCTTCATTGGGCTCATGCGCTTGCCGAAGCCCTCGTCCTTCTTGCTGAACGACCAGTACTCGAAGGCCGTGGCCGCGCCCTTGACCACCTTGCCCGTATCCTTGTCGGCGAAGCGCCCATGCTCGGCTATCAGGCCCAAGAGACCGAGTTGCAGCGCGAAGCCCGCTTCGACCTCTGCTTTCGAGGGCACGCGCCCGGTCTTGTAATCGACGATCCCGAGCGTCCCATCAGCCAACCGGTCGATCCGGTCGGCGCGGCCCTGCACCTTCACCCCGTCCACCTCCATCTCCCCCGAAATCTCGGTGGCGAGCACGGTGCGGCCCTTTTCGGAAGCGTCCGCTTCGATCCAGACCTCGAAGCGTTCAAGCGCGGCGATCAGGCGCGGCTGCCACAGCGCGCGGAACAGCGGGTGGACGCGCTGCTCGCGGAAATAGGCCGCCGCATAGGGCGCGAGCGCGAGATTGGGCTGGCTCGCCCGGGCCTTGTGCCAACCGTCGAGGATCTCGTGCACCAGCGTGCCCCGAAGCGCCGGATCGCTGAAGGGATCGGCCGCCAGCGGATCGAGCCGCCGCAGGTCGAGGATCGCCTGCGCATAGAACTGATAGGGATCGCCCAGCAGCCGGTCCAGCGCGGTCACCTTGATCGGCACGTCGCGCAAATGGGCTGCGGGATCGGGCTCGGGGCGGGGATAGGGTTCGGCCGCCGGGCGCTGGCGGTCGAGATGCGGCAGGATCGCGGGGATGGTGCGCTCGCGGTGCTCCTTGTCGAGGTCATCGCCCAGCAAGGCCTCGACCCGCAGCAGGAAGCGAGACGGCAGTGTCGGCCCCTCGGCATCGCGCAGGCTCCGCGAAAGCACCACCTCAGGCGCGCCCATTGCGCCCGCAAGGTCATGCGCGGCGAGCCCGATCCGGAACTCGGCCCCTGGCACGCCCAGCGCGCGCAGCACCGCGGGCGCGAGCAGCGCGTCGGCGCCGGGGGGCTGCGGCCAGCTCCCCTCGTTGAGCCCGCCACAGATCACAAGATCGGCGCGCGCCATGCGGGCTTCGAGCAGGCCGTAGATCGCCACGCGCGGGTGGCCGCCATAACCTGGGCGCACCGCAACCGCCTCCATCGCATCGCGCAACACGCCGGCGATGTCGGCGGTTTCGATCACTGTGCCGAGCGCCCCGGCTTGTCCGCGCAATTCCTCGACCAGCTGGCCGAGCGCGCGGCCATCCTCTCGCTCCCAGATGGCAGAGCGGGCGAAGGCCTCGGCAGCGGCGGACAGGCGCGACAATGCCTCGGCGAGCGCGATATCCTGCTGCCAGTCCGCAAGCGGCGTGACAAGAGCCTCGGCCTCCTCCCACCATTCGGAGATCTTGGCTTTGGCCGAAGCCTCACGCAGCGGCTCCATGCCGGGTGCAGGTGAAGGCCCGCGCAGCTGGCGGTCGAAGGCGCGCAGGCCCTTGAGCCAATCGCCGCGCGCAAGGCCGTCCCAGCTGTGCACCAATGGGTGACTGAAAGCCGCGACGAGGTTGGCGGGATCCGGGCCATTGGCGGCGATCTCTGCAAGCAGCCCGAACAAGCGCCCCGCAGGCGTCAAAGCCAGCGGGCGACCGGCGGAATCGTCGGCGGTGATGTGCCAGCGTTCGAGATGCTGCGCGACGCGGCGCGCCAAGCCGCGATCGGCCGTGACGACGGCGATGCGCTTTTCCGGCACCTCGAGCTGCTGGCGCACCAGCAGGGCGATAGCCTGCGCCTCTTCCTCGATGGTGGCACTGGCGAGCAGGCGCACCCCGTCAAGCCGCCGGTCCTTCGGCTCGAGCGTGCTCCACGAACGGCTCGCCTGCGGGGGCAGGAACAGCGCCGAGATCGCGCGGCTGCGCGCCGGGTCGGCGGCGGCAATCCCGCGGCGGTGCCAGGGCTGCACTTCCTCCCGGTTCACCCCCATGCGATTGAGCAGGAGCTTCAGGTGATATTGCGGGTGGGTGACCGCGTCGTCCGCGCCGAAGACCGGACCGCCCGGCTCCTTCGAAGCGCCGGCAAGGCCGAGCTCGTCCCAGGCGCCATCGTCCATCGCGAGGTCGAGATCGGGCAGCACCACCGCGCCTTGCGGCAAGCCCGCAACAACCCTGAGCAGCCGCGCCAGCGCGGGCGAGGCGCTGGTGACACCGGCGGCGATGATCGGATGCGGCGGGGAAGTCTCGCGCCAGCGCTTGGCGGCGTGGTCGAACAGCATGTTGCGGCGGGTGGCTGCGTCGACCTCGCCGCGCGCGAGCAGCTCCATCTGCCAGCGAAGATTGACGCGCCCGAACAGGTGGATCGAACGCTGCCAATGGGTCGCGAGTTCCCCCATCCGGTCGAGCACCGCATCGGCCAGCAGATCAGTGACCACTTTCTCCTCGACCAGCAGACGGTCCATCGTCCGCGCCATCTCGCGCGCCAGATTGAGCCGCGCGCGGCCGGGGAGCGCTGTCATACCCTCGCCAGCGCGCTCCTCGGCAATCAAACGGTCGAGGGTCAGCCAGCGCCGCACCGGATCGCAGGCAGGCGGGATGTCCGATGCGCCGAGCGGATCGAGGCCTGCGCCCAATTTCTCGTCGAGATCGAGGTCGCCCACCGCGATCATGCGCGGCATCAGCAGGCCGCCCTCGCCGTTCTCGCCCGCGTGGCGGATGAAGGCCTCGCTGAGGGTGCGCGCGGCGCGACTGCTCGGCACCAGCAGGGTCAGGCGCGCAAGGCCGAAGCCCTCCTCGCGGTAGCGCGGTACGAGGCCTGCAACGAGCGCATCGGCAAATCCGCGATGCGCGGCGATGGAGTAGACGAGCGGACCGGGTTTCCGGGGCTCAGCCACCCGCCAGCGCCTCCTCGGTCGGGCGGATCGCCTGCGGGGTGCCGACCTCGAACCACAACCCGGTGAAGCTGAGGCCGTAAAGCCGCCCCTCGGCGATGGCGCGCTCCCACAGGGTCATCGTGCCGAACGGACCTTCGGGCGCATCGCGCAGCAGGCGGTGGGAGACGAGCTGGATGCCCGTGTAGATGAAGGGCGCGATCCGCCCGGGGCGGCGGCGCGAGAGGCGGCCCATGGGGTCCATGTGGAAGTCCCCCGGTCCCGCAAAATTCATCGCCCGTGCATGAGGGACGACCAGCAGCAGCGCGTCCATCGCCTCCGGGTCCCAGCGGCGCGAGAGGTCGTGGAAGGCGCTCTTGGGCCCATCGAGCCAGATGTTATCGGCGTTCAGCGCGAAGAAGGGATCGGGCAGCTGCGGCAGGGCCTTGACCATCCCGCCCCCGGTCTCGAGCAGCAGCGCGCGTTCGTCCGACACGCTTGCCTTGGGGGTCTGGCGCGCGAGCACATGGGCTTCGAGCGCGTCGGCGAGGTAGTGGACATTGATCACCGCGCGCGCCACCCCCGCCTCGGCCAGACGATCCAGCGCGTGATCGATCAGCGCCTTGCCCGCCACCCGCACCAGCGGCTTGGGCTGGCTCGCGGTGAGCGGCCGCATCCGCTTGCCGAGGCCGGCGGCGAGGATCATGGCGGTGTCGGAGGCGAGCTTGGTCACGCGGCGAAAGCTCCGTTGGCGGCGCGGATTTCCTCGGGGATGTTCGCATCGAACCACGCTGCAACCGGCTCCAGCGCGGGGTGCGCGAGATCGCGCTCCAACGCCGCCCACACGCGCGGGATCATGGTGAGGTAGCGCGGCTTGCCGTCGCGGGCGTTGAGGCGGGTGAAGATGCCCACAATCTTGGCATTGCGCTGCGCACCGAGCGTTGCGTAGTCCGCCAGAAAATCGTCATCAGCCCCGCCAATGGCCTGCGAATAGTGCAGCAGCATTGCGGTCTCGAGATGCACATCGACATCGCGCCGCGCGTCCTGAAGCAGCGAGACGAGATCATAGGCGCGGTGGCCGACGAGGGCGTCCTGGAAGTCGATCAGCCCCTGCGGCGCGGTCGCCTTGCCGCCCAGCAGCATGATGTTCTCGGCATGATAGTCACGCAGCACGGTGACACCCGGGGTCTGGCGCGCCAGCACGGGGGCGAGCACCGTGTCCCACGCTGCGGTGTAGCCTGCGGCGTCGACGGTGAGCCCCTGCGCAGGGCACCACCACTCGGGCAGCAATGCCGCCTCGCGCTGGTAGACCGCCATGTCATAGGGCGCGAACGGCCCCGGCGGCAGGCCGTGGAGCGCCGCGAGCGCATCGACCGCAGCCGCGTAGGCCGCGCGCTCCTCGCCCGGGTTCACGTCGAGCCAATCGCGCATCCGGTCATTGCCAAAGTCCTCGGTCAGCACCCAGCCTTGCGGCGCGTCCTCGGCAAGGATCGCGGGCGCGCGCATCCCATGGCCGTTCAGCCAGTGCGCGACATGGAGGAAGGGCGCGGGGTCCTCGTGCGGCGGCGGCGCGTGCATCAGCATCGCAGTTTCACCTGCGCGCGCGAGGCGGAAATAGCGCCGGAACGAGGCGTCACCGGGCAGAGGGCCCACTTCGGCCCCGCCCCAACCGGCGCTTTCGACAAATGCGGCAAGACCTTCAGGCAGTTCGCTCATGGCATTCGCCCTACCCAATCAGCCCCGCCGCGGGCAATCGCAATCCGCCCGCCTTCCCCGCTTTCTCCTTGCGGATAGAGCGTGATCGCAAGGCACCCCGGCTCGCGCGCGAATCCGCCCGCGTGATCGGGCCATTCAGCCAGCAGCACCGCACCCTCGCGATAGTCGTCGAGGCCAATCTCAGCGAGCTCCGAGGGGTCGTCGAGCCGGTAGAAATCGGCATGGACCACCGCGAGCCGCAAGGGCGGCGCGGCATAGGTTTCGATGATCGTGAAGGTCGGCGAAGGCACCTCGCCCGCGTGGCCCAGTGCAGCGAGAATCGCGCGGGCGAGCGTGGTCTTGCCCGCGCCCAGCCCGCCTTCCAGCGCCACCACATCGCCTGCGCGCAGCCGTGCGGCGATGCGCGCGCCATAGGTCGCCATCGCCGCCAGATCGGGGAGAGCCTCGCGCGCCTCGCTCACGGCAACCGGATCGTTGCAGTGGTGCCCGCGCCCTTGCGGCTGACGATCTCGAGCATCCCGTCATGTCCTGCGATCAGCTGCCGGGCGAGCGGGATGCCGAGCCCGGTGCGGCGTTCGGAAGCGCCCTCGCCGCCCGGCTTCACCCCGCCCTGCGCCAGCGCCAGCTCCTGCGCGCTCATGCCGCGGCCATTATCAGCGATGCTAATTTCGACATTCCACCCGGCGTCCGGATCGCTCGCGCGGCGGATCTCGATCACGATCCGCCCGCCATCAGGGGTGCCGGCAATGGCATTGTCGAGCAGATTGCCCACCGCCCGGCCGAGCTGGCGCGGATCGGCCGCGATCACCCGGCCCCGGCGGCCCTTCAGGTCAAGGCTGAGGCCTGCCGCGATGATCGCCGCTTCGCGCTCGCGCACCAGCGTGGTGAGGAAGTCGAGCACGTCGAGCCTTTCCTTGCGGATCGGCAGCAGCCCGGCTTCGGACTGCGACAGATCGAGCACGTTCTCGACCTGCTCGGTCAGGCGTTCGACCGCGGCGAGGATCGCGTCGACATATTCGCCCGCCGCCTGCGGATCGGCCGCCGCGCCGCTCTTCAGCAGCTCGGCATAGCCGCCGATCGTGGTGAGCGGCGTGCGGAATTCGTAGCTCATATTGGCGAGGAACTTGGCCTTGACCGCATCGGCTTCTTCCAGCGCCTCGGCGCGTTCGCGCAGGGCCTGCTCGGCCTTCTGCGAGGCGGTGATGTCGAGCACCGTCAGCAGCCCGTTGCCATCGGGGAGCGGTATCCCGGCAAAGCGCAATGTGCGTCCGTCAGCCAGCTCCACCTGCCCACCCTTCTCGCGCCGGTCGAGCGTCGCCGCGCGCACCGCCGCGCCGATCAGCGCGGCTTCTTCGGGATGGACGAGATTGCGACCGATCGCACTCAGCAGCTCGTCGGCGCTCGGGTGGCGGTCGAGCAGGTCGGTGGAGAGGCCCCAGGTGCCCGCAAAGCTACGGTTCCAGAGCTGCACCGAGCCATCGGGGGCGAAGATCGCGAGCGCTTCGAACAGGCTGTCAAGCGTCGCGGTGCGGGTGCGCAGCAGCGTGTCGCGCACGGCGGAGAGCGCGAGGCTTTCAGTTCGGTCCTCGGTGATAAGGACAAGGCCGCCGTCGGGCATCGGCTGGGCGACGACGCGCAGATGCGTGCCGCCGGGCAGCGGCCAGGCTTCCTCGCCCGCTTCGCGCATCCCGAACCACGCCTGCCGCTCCCGTCGCCACTCGGGAAAGTCGCGCACTTCGGGGGTGCGGCCACGTTCGCGCGCTTCGGCCATGAAGCGATCAAACGGCGTGCGCGCCTCGATCACCTCTTCGCTCAGCGCAAACAGCCGCCGGAACGGACGGTTGGCGAAGGTCAGGCGCTCCTCGGCATCGAACAGCGCGACGCCGACCGAGAGCTGATCGAGCAACGCGCGCTGGGCATCGCGGAAGGCGCGGAACTCGCGCGCGACCTGCTGCTGCTCCTCGATGTCGATGGCATAGCCTGCAACGCCCTCCTGTCCGAGCGGCAGGTCCGAGACGCGCAAGGTGCGCCGTGCGCCGAGGATCGTGGCGGCGACGATCCGTTCCGAAGCGTCCTGGCTCTGGAGGCTGGTGCGCGCGATATCGGCGGGCGAGCGGGCGCCTTCAGGCTCGAGCAGCTCGATCTGGCCCTGCACCACCTCGGCCGCGCTGACCGCGCCGACGGCGTCAACATAGGCCTGGTTGACGAGCTGGAGCTTCAATTCGGCATCGCGGAACCACATCGGCATGGGCGCAGCCTCGATCAGGCCGACAAGCGCGGCGAAGTCCCCCGTGGCGCGCGCGGCAGCAGCCCTGAGGCGGGCCATTTCCGAATGGCTCTCGGTGAAATCGAACACCCACACCAGCGCAGCCCCTCCGGGCGAGACCTGCGGATCGGCGAGCGTGCCGTAGAGCGCGAGGGAGCGCTGCGAGCCGGGCAGGTTGATCGCCATGCGGAAGGGCGCGGCGCTCTTCTGGGTCGTCTGGATCTTGCCCCACAGCTGGTCGATCTGCGCCTGCGCCAGCCCGCCGGCCTTGGTGTTGCCGGGGGGCGCGGCAAGTTCGGAGAGGTATTTGGGCATGCTGGCAAGGCCCAGCATCCGCGCCAGCCGCTCGGGCGCCTCGATCCGCCCGTCGACCCGCACCAGCAGCGGCAGCGCCGGGGCAACGTCGAGCAGGGTCTGCATCCGCTTGACGCTGGTGCGCAGCGCCTTCGCGCGCCGCGCGCTGCGGTTCGCGCGCAGCACGACAACGCCCGCCCCCACCGCCCAGGCGGCAAGAACGAGCGCAATCAGCACCAGCGAGAGTGGCGAGAGGTCCATTGCTCAACCGCTATGCGCGCTGCGCTGCGAGTGCAACGGGGGACGTCCCGCCCGCCCCCGACCCCGTGCAAAAACGGGGCGGAGCGGGCGGGTGTTCGTCATCCTAGTAGCGGTAGTGGTCCGGCTTGAACGGGCCGGCCTGCGGCACGCCGATGTAGCTCGCCTGCTTGCCCGACAGCTGGGTCAGCTTGACGCCCAGCTTTTCAAGGTGAAGCGCAGCGACCTTCTCGTCGAGATGCTTGGGCAGGACGTAGACATCGTTCTCGTATTCGTCCGACTTGGTGAACAGCTCGATCTGCGCGAGGGTCTGGTTGGTGAAGCTCGCGCTCATCACGAAGCTCGGGTGGCCGGTGGCGCAGCCGAGGTTCACGAGGCGGCCCTTGGCGAGCACAATGATCGACTTGCCATCGGGGAAGGTGACGAGGTCGGTGCCTTCCTTGATTTCCTTCCACTCGTAGTTGGAAAGCGCGGCGATCTGGATCTCGCTGTCGAAGTGGCCGATGTTGCACACGATCGCCATCGGCTTCATGCTCATCATGTGGTCGGCGGTGATCACGTCTTCGTTGCCGGTGGCGGTGACGAAGATGTCGGCGCGCTTCACGGCGTCTTCCATGGTGACGACCTCGAAACCGTCCATCGCGGCCTGCAGCGCGCAGATCGGGTCGATTTCGGTGACCATGACGCGGGCGCCGCCATCACGCAGCGAGGCGGCCGAACCCTTGCCGACATCGCCGTAACCGGCAACGCATGCGACCTTGCCGGCCAGCATCACGTCGGTCGCGCGGCGGATCGCGTCGACCAGCGATTCCTTGCAGCCGTAGAGGTTGTCGAACTTCGACTTGGTGACCGAATCGTTCACGTTGATCGCGGGGAACGGGAGCTTGCCCTGCTTGGCGATCTGGTAGAGGCGCATCACGCCCGTGGTGGTCTCTTCCGACACGCCCTTGATCGCCTTCACCGTCTTGGTGAGGTAGCCCGGACGGGCAGCAACGAAGGCCTTCAGCGCGCGCTGGAACTCGATTTCCTCGGCGTTGGTCGGCTCACCCATTTCTTCCCCTGCTTCGAGGCGCGCGCCCCACAGCGCAAACATGGTGGCATCGCCGCCATCGTCGAGGATCATGTTGCAGGTGAGGTCGGGGTTTTCATCGGTCGCCCAATCGAAGATGCGGCCCACATAGTCCCAGTAATCGGCCAGCGTCTCGCCCTTGATGGCGAAGACCGGGATGCCGCGCGCGGCGATCGCGGCGGCGGCGTGGTCCTGGGTCGAGAAGATGTTGCAGGTCGCCCAGCGCACTTCGGCACCCAGCGCCACGAGAGTCTCGATCAGCACCGCGGTCTGGATCGTCATGTGCAGCGAACCGGTGATGCGCGCGCCCTTCAAGGGCTGCGCGGCGCCATACTCGGCGCGCAGGGCCATCAGGCCCGGCATTTCGGTCTCGGCAATCATGATCTCGTCGCGGCCGAACTGGGCGAGCGCGATGTCCTTGATCACATATTCGGTGGCGGGGGCGGCAGCGAGGGTGGCCATGTTTTCTATCTCCTATGCACAGATAGGCACCTGCGGAGGCGGCCTGTCTGTTTATGCGGCTAGCCCCCTAGCCGCACATCGCCCCTGAGGCAAATATAAACTTATCTTTATATGTCTATTTGTTGCCCCTCGGCGGCACTCGCGATAGAGAGCGCCCGCACACCCCCCAAGAGAGGACCCTCCCGAAATGACCATCTCCATTGGCGACAAGCTTCCCGAAGTCACCCTGATCAAGGCCACCGCCGAGGGCCCGCAGCCGGTCAAGTCCTCCGACTACTTTGCCGGCAAGCGCGTCGCGCTGTTCTCCGTGCCGGGCGCCTTCACCCCGACCTGCTCGGCCAAGCACCTGCCCGGCTTCGTCGAGAAGGCCGCCGAGATCAAGGCCAAGGGCGTCGACGAGATCGTCGGCACTGCGGTCAATGATGCCTTCGTGATGGGCGCCTGGAACAAGGCCGCGGGCAGCGACGAGATCACCATGCTGGCCGATGGCAATGCCGAATTCGTCGAGGCGATCGGCCTTACCATGGACGGCTCGGGCTTCGGCCTCGGCAAGCGCGGCCAGCGGTTCTCGATGGTGATCAATGATGGCGTGGTCGAGCAGCTCAATGTCGAAGAACCCGGAGACTTCCGCGTCTCGAGCGCGGAGCACATGCTCGGCCAGTTGTAAGGCACCCCGGTCCCTCCCCGTTTGCGCAGCGAATGGGGAGGTGGCAGCGCCGCAAGGCGCTGACGGAGGGGTAATTGCAGGCCGCCCTACCCCTCCACCACCCGCTGCGCGGGCGGTCCCCCTCCCCATCCCTTCGGGACGGGGAGGCACTCTTTCACGTCAGCGGCGGCGCCCCGTAAGCGATCCACAGCGCCAATCCGGCTGCAAGGCCGCAGGCAAGCAGCCCCCTCGCCCAAGGCACCGGGCCGATTCCCGCGACGCCCTCCATCGGTGAACGCGTGCCGCCGACCATCGGGCTCAGCAGGTCATCGCCCTTCACCGCATAAAAGCAGATCGCGGCCAGATGCAGGCCGATCAGTCCGGCGATCACCCAGAAGACAGTTTCGTGCAGTTCGGTGATCGTGTCGGCCAGCGCCACGCCGACGAGGCTGTTCAAGGGCCCCGTCGTCCCGTCGAAGGGATCGCCCGCGAACAGCCCGAGGCTGACCTGCAAGAGCATCGCGCCCAAGAGCGCCATGGTGCTCCACCCGCCCAGCGGCGAATGGCCGATCGCGGGGCCAGCGCCGCTGTCGCCGCGCAGATAGGCGAGCACTGCCCTGGGCCCCTTCACGAATTGCCCAAAGCGCGCCGTCTCTGGGCCGATAAGGCCCCACAGCAGGCGGAACACCAGCAGACCCAGCAGCACCAGCCCGATGCGCTTGTGCAGCGCCCACTTGCTGTTCTCGGCCGTCCACCACATGGCGGGGATCAGCAGCGGGAAGCTCCAGTGGACCAGCCGCAGCAGCGGATCCCACACGCTGATATCGGGAGGCAGGCCCGCGCGTGGCGGGGTAGCTTCGCTCACGCCCTACTTCTCGTCGTCGAGCCGGAACGTGTCGTGGCAGCCCTTGCAGGCCCCGCCCATCGCCATCGCCTGCGCGCCCACCGCCGCCTTGTCGCCGCCGGAGGCAAGGCTGGCGAGCTTGGCGCTTTCATCGACCAGCTTCTGCGCGGCCGCCTTGAACTCCTCGGGCTTCTCCCAGATCACCGGCAGCGCCTCGGTCTTGAAGCCATCGGCGGTGCTGGTGCCGGCGGGGAAGTGGCCCGTGATCTTGCCTGCGCGCGTGTTGATGTCGGTGGCGCTGGCGGCGATCAGAGCGAAATCGGGCGAATCGGCATCAAGCTGGCCGCGAACCGCCTTGAAGGCCTTGCCGATGGCCTCGAAATTCTCCTCGCGCTCCTTGATGATCGGCGGCGCCTCACCGGCAGCGGCAGCTGGCGCGGCGGTGCCTTCGGCGGCCGGATCGGTCGCATCACCGCCCGAACAGGCAGCGAGCAGAGCAACCGGAAGGGCAAGCGCAACCAGACGGCGGGCAGTGGCAGGCAGCATCGGACATTCTCCTCGCATGATCTTCAATCTGATCCCGACGGGGAAGTTATGCTGCTTTGCCGCTGACAGCAAACGCGAAAACCGGGCGCACTTTCGCAAAAGGACGCCCCGTTTTCCTGATGCTATCGCCTCGCTGAATCAGTAGCCCATCAGGCTCATCACTTCCTTGCGGCTGCGATGATCTTCAAGGAAGCAGCCGAGCACGCGGCTGGTGACCATGCCGACCCCGTGAGTCTTGACCCCGCGCCCGGTCATGCAGCCGTGCTCGGCCTCGATCACCACCGCCACGCCATGCGGGTCGAGATGGTCCCAGATGCACTGCGCGACCTCGGCGGTCAGGCGTTCCTGGATCTGGAGACGGTTGGCATAGCCATGCAGCACCCGCGCGAGCTTGGAGATGCCCACGACCTTGTTGCGCGGCAGATAGGCGATCGCCGCCTTGCCGACGATCGGCGCCATGTGGTGTTCGCAGTGCGACTGGAAGGGGATGTTCTTGAGCAGCACGATCTCGTCATAGCCGCCCACTTCGGTAAACTGGCGGGTGAGGTGGATCGCCGGATCTTCGCGATAGCCCTCGCAATATTCCAGCCACGCGCGCCCGACGCGCTTGGGGGTATCGAGCAGGCCCTCGCGCTGCGGATCATCACCCGCCCAGGCGATCAGCGTGCGGATCGCCTCCTGCACGTTCTCGGGCACTTCGGGCTTGCCGAGCGGATTTTCCGGATCGAACACGTCATCGTGATCGTGGGCGGAGACATGGTTCATGGCAGTTTCGTCTTTCTTCAATCCGCGGCTCCCCCATGGAGAGCCCTCTCGCCTGTCAATCCCGAGTGTCGTCAACCATCGAACATTCGAGGCGTTCCGCCAAGATACGCCGATTGCAGCCGATGGATGCCGCCGCTACCTGTGAAAATGTAGGCAGGATTTTGCGCAATTCACCCCCTCACGCCTTCAAAAGGATGCAAATCCATCATGCGCGAGCCCTCTGCCGCTGAATTCGAATCGCTCGCACGCGCCGTGCTGGCGCGCTTGCCCGAGGTGTTCGCGCGCGCGCTCGAGGGCGTGGTGCTGAAGGTGGAGGAGTTTGCCACCGACGAGCAGCTCGATTCGCTCGGGATCGAGGATCCGTACGATCTGACCGGGCTTTATGAAGGCGTGGCGCTCACCGAGAGGAGCCAGTGGGACAGCGAAGGGCTGCCTCCGGTGATCACGCTGTTCCGCCAGCCGCTGCTCGCCGAGATGGAGGAAACCGGCGTGGGCTTTGCCGAGCTGGTGCGCCACGTGGTGATCCACGAGGCGGGACACCATTTCGGCCTGTCGGACGATGACATGCACGCGCTCGAGGATTCGGCAGGGCACTGAAACCAACAAGGCCCGCCGCCTCTTGCGAGGCAACGGGCCTTGTTGGCGCACCCGGAACGATTCGAACGTCCGACCCTCAGATTCGTAGTCTGATGCTCTATCCAGCTGAGCTACGGGTGCGCGCTAGGGGGCGGCCTTTAGGAGGGTCGTTCGGGCTTGGCAAGTGGGTTCGCTCGCAAATCAGCGAAATTGGAACAGGCGCGCGGCAAGCTCGGAATCGAGCGGCGGCTTGGGCAGCGCAGCGATCTCGTCAGGGGTGAACCAGCCGACTGCCCCACCCTCGAGCGGCTGGGGCTCGCCCTGCCAGCGCGCCAAACGGTAGAGCAGCAGCACCAGCGCCGGGCCGGCTCCCCTCTGCGGGCCTGTCTCGGCGAAGCCGCAGGGCACCAGATCGTTCGAGTCGCAGGCGATTCCCAGCTCCTCGGCCAGCTCGCGCACCAGGGCTGCGGCAGGCATCTCACCGGGGTCAACCTTCCCCCCCGGGAATTCCCATAATCCGGCGTGGTGCTTTCCTTCAGGTCTGAGATGCATCAGCAGACGGCCCTTCCCGTCGTCCAGAGCCCCTGCCACCACCGCGATCCACCCCTGCGTCATGTCGGATTTCTTTCCATCATGGCGCACGAGATCAACCCTTTCTTAACGGTTTGAGACGATTCTCGGCCCGTCAGAACGCAGGAAGTAAAGGGTTCCCCGATGCTGTCGACATTCTTGAAAAGGCTTGTCACTGACCAGTCGGGGGCGACCGCCATCGAATACGGTCTGATCCTCTCGCTTATCGTCATCGCCATGATCGCCGCGCTTCAGGGCGTCGCCACGACGACCATCAACATGTGGGGCGATGTCGAAAGCAAGAGTGTCGCTGCCATGTCGAATTAAATTCCACATCGATCGCCGAGTTAGGAATTTCTCAACATCTGGCAGCTTATCACGTCAACAGCCCGCCGCGTCACAGGGGGGCACGGGTACCGAAGACCAAACCAGGAGACTACACATGACCTTCTTCAAGAACCTCGTCCGCGACGAACAGGGCGCCACCGCCATCGAATACGGCCTGATCGCCGCTCTGATCGCCGTCGCCGCGATCACCGCCATGACCAACCTCGGCTCGACCCTGTCGGGCACGTTCACCAACGTGAACGACAACATGACCAAGGGCACCACCGCGTAAGCGACGGCCTCAGGCAAACAGAACGACGGCGGGGAGCGATCCCCGCCGTTTTTCTTTGTGCGCGACCTGCGCGGTTCCGGGCGCGCCGAACTCCCCCGGCCTCCCCCGATCTGCCAGGCTCCACCCGATTCGCAGAGCCTCTGCCAGCGCCGCATGTGCAGTAGCCTATGCATGCCCGAGACCCTGCGCGCCGCTCCCGCGCGGCCGCCATCGGTCCGGGCGGACCAGCTGCCGCATCTGCGCGGCCGCCATCGGCAGCCCGCAACAGGGCACCTTCATGCGCCCTCCCGCCGTTTGCGCTGGCGTTCTCCGAAGGGCAAAGGACTTCTCTTCGACTAACACCTGTGGTTACCGGACATTTGCCGACGGGTTGGTGTTCATCAATTGGTGTCGGATTGTTTTACGCCTGTACGCCACTGACCAGGCGGGTCCCGGAAACTAACTCCCGCGCACGACCAGCTTGACCTTCTGGCCGGGTGTTACCGTGGCGGTGCCGGACAGCGCATTGAGCACCCGGAAGCGCTCTTCCTGCGCCGTGTCATAAGCCATGCGCCGCGAAAGACTCGCCACCGTGTCGCCGCGCGCCACGGTCACCACCTGAAGCTTGCGCGGCACCACCGCGCCGGCTTCGGCCGCAGTGATTCGCCGCATCGACTGGAACATCGGGTTGAATATATCAGCCCGGCCAGCGGGAGCGATCGTGATGAAGTGGTAGGCCCTGTCGCGCGCGAACTCATAGGCGAAGACCACCAGATCGACCTGCGAATTGCCGTTGTTGACCCGCGCCGTGCCATAGACGGCGGGAAGGCCGTTCACCGTGGTGCGCTCGATCGTTTGCGGGGCAAGCGTGCTGTTCTGCCCGCCCGCCGCAGTGAAGGCGCTGCGCACATAGGCTTCAAGATTGCCGCTATAGGCAGCCGTCGTCATCTGTGCCTTGCCGCCTTGCCCCTGGATGCTCACCGCGCGCGTGCCGTTGACCATGTAGTAGCCCTGGGGCGCGGTGAAGGCGAGCCGGAGCTCGGGGTGGATGAAGGTGCTGCCCTCCACCAGGCCCTGCGCAGGATCGTCG
>PNKW01000042.1 GCA_013822695.1 Erythrobacter sp.
CGTGCGCCACTAGACCCGAAGGTCTCGTTCGACTTGCATGTGTTAGGCATGCCGCCAGCGTTCGTTCTGAGCCAGGATCAAACTCTCAAGTTGTGTCACACACCAAACCAGCATGGGGATAACCCCACCCTCCAGTCTGGCATGAGCTGCAAGGAGCCGATACCTGCACTGTCAAACGTAATGGATACGAATGAACATGCTTGCCATCCGGGCAGGCGTGAAGCCTGCGATCGGATGTGGCTATCGGCTTAAATTAACCGGTACCCGGAGCCTTGAGGTCCCCGGACCGGGCGCCGTCGCCCACATGTCCCTTCATCAAAAACCAACAATGTCAAAGAGCCACCAGACAGTAATAGCGGACAGCGCTTGGTTCCCCGATTTACACCGGGGGACCGGCTATCCGAATTTGTTGGCGACCGAGCGTTGCGGTGGCGGTGGAAGCCGTCAGCGCCGCGTCGGTGGAGCCCATCTATGAGCGCTTCCTGATTCGGTCAACGGCTTTTTGCAATTTTATTTCAGAGCCGCGCAAGAACCGCAGAATTCCGCCGTTTTTTGGCGGTTTCCGGCCCTTTTTGACCCTCTCTTCATGGGGTGTATACCCGATCTGCGACCCCGAATCCGGGTGAATCACGCCCTGAATCGCCCCTTTCGCCCCCCCCTTCCTCGCTTGGATCACCCGCAGCGCCGCAATCGGGCCTGATTCACGCCGGACCATTCCGATTCACTCACCCGCGCGATTCGTCTCTTCTGTTGGGCAGCCCCGCACATGGTGGTAGGATCATCGCGGCGGACGAGGCCGCAGCGCCTCCGCCGTCCGGGAGACATGCCATGATCTTGCGTACCATCCTCACCGCAGGCCTGCTTGCCGCCGCCCTTCCGGCCAGCGCCGGGCCCGATGCGGTGCCCTCTCCCCCCGCGCGCGCCACCACCACCGCCGGCATTGTCGATCCCGCCGCCGAGACCCTCGCATTGGGAGAAGAGCGCAATAGCCGCCTCACCGTCCCTGTGCGGGTCGAGGGCACCGGTCCCTTCGCCTTCATGATCGACACCGGCAGCCAGGCCACCGCGGTCACCCGCGAAATCCGCGACATTGCCGGTCTGGCCCCGGCGGGCACGGCTACACTCGTGGGCATGGCCAGCCGCCGCCAGGTCGAGCTTGCCAGCGTCGGGCGCATCGAGTTCGGCGCCAACAGCTACACCAACTTCGCCGCTCCCGTGCTTGAACGCGAGCATGTCGGCGCGGACGGGATCATCGGATTGGACGCGCTGCAGGACTTCCGCGTCCTCCTCGACTTCCGCAAGCAGACCATCAGCGTCGAGGACGCCAGCACCAAGGACGGCCGCGGCGGGTTCGAGATCATTGTGCGCGCGCGCAGCCGGCTCGGCCAGCTGCTGATCACCGACGCAATTGTCGAGGGCGTGCGCGCCACGGTCATCATCGACACCGGCGCGCAGGCGAGCCTCGGCAATGTTGCCCTGCGCGAAAAGATCCGCGCCCGCCGCGCGCAGGAGGTGATCACCACCGACGTCAACGGCGTCGGGATCCTCAGCGAGCTTGCCGTCGTGCGCACGCTGACCATCGAGGGCTTGTCATTGACCGACGTGCCGCTGACCTTCGCCGATGCCCCGGCCTTCGCGGCGCTCGGGCTCAATGACGAGCCGGTGCTCTCGCTCGGCATGCAGCATCTTTCGCTATTCGACCGCGTGGCGATCGATTTCGGGCGCAAGCGGATCGCCTTCGATGTCCCCGCCGACATCGCCCGCGCGATCCGCGAGGCGCAGCGCGGCGGCACCTACCGCGCGCGGTTCTAGCCGCCGCGCCTTGCGGGATCGCCCCGCGAGGCCCACTTGGGGGCGATGCCACCCGAAACCGCACCCGCCGCCGATCCCCTCAAGAAGACTCGCGCGCGCGACGTGGAGGGTTGGGCAACGCTCAGACGCTTCCTCCCCTATCTCTGGCCGCGCGACAATCCGGGCCTTCGCACCCGTATCGTCATTGCGATGGCGCTGGTGCTGGCGGCCAAGGCGGTCACCCTCGCGCTGCCCTTCGCCTACAAGGGCGCGGTCGATGCGATGTCGGCTTCGGGAGCGGGCTCGGCGCGCGATGGCATGACGGTCGCGCTCGCGCTGGTCGCGGCCTATGCGCTGGGGCGCTTCACCTCGGTCGCCTTCGACAACCTGCGCAACATCGCCTTCGAGCGCGTCGGCCAGATCGCGACGCTGCATCTGGCCGAGGACGTGTTCCACCGCCTCCACCGTCTGAGTCTCAGGTTCCACCTCGCGCGGCGCACCGGCGAGGTCACCAAGATCATCGAGCGCGGGACCAAGAGCATCGACCAGATGCTCTATTTCCTGCTGTTCAACATCGCCCCCACCATCGTCGAGCTGATCGCGGTGGGAATCATCTTCTACATCAATTTCGGGATCGAGCTGGTCGCGGCCACCGCGATCACCGTCGTCCTCTATGTCTATGTCACCCGCGCGATCACCGAATGGCGCACCAAGCTGCGGCGCGAGATGAACGATCTCGACGGCAAGGCGCTGCACCGCGCGGTGGATTCGCTGCTGAATTACGAGACGGTGAAGTATTTCGGCGCGGAAAAGCGCGAGGAAGCGCGCTACAGCCACGCCGCGCGGGCTTATGCCGAGGCAGCGGTGAAGTCCGAAAACTCGGTCGGCCTGCTCAACATGGCACAATCGGTGATCACCAACGCACTGGTGGGCGCCGCGATGGCCTACACCGTGTGGGGGTGGAGCACCGGGAGTTTGACGGTCGGCGATCTGGTGCTGGTCAATTCGCTTCTGATCCAGCTGTTCCGTCCGCTGGACGTGCTCGGCTGGGTCTATCGCACTATCCGTCAGGGGCTGATCGACATGGGCGAGATGTTCCGCCTGATCGACACCGAGATCGAGGTAAAAGACAAGCCCGGCGCGCCCGCGCTGATCGTGAAGCGCCCCACGGTGGTCTTCGACAATGTCACCTTCGGTTATGATCCGGGCCGCACAATCCTCAATGGCCTCAGCTTCGAGGTGCCCGCCGGATCGACCACCGCGATCGTCGGGCCCTCGGGCGCGGGCAAGAGCACCATCGGGCGGCTGTTGTTCCGCTTCTACGACCCGCTCTTGGGCCGCGTGCTGGTGGGTGGCGAGGATATTGCTGAAGTGACGCAGGAGAGCGTGCGCGCCGCCATCGGCATCGTCCCGCAAGATTCGGTGCTGTTCAACGAGGACCTCGCCTACAACATCGCCTATGGGGCAGAAGGGGCGGACATGGCCATGGTCGAGCAGGCCGCGCGCGATGCCGCGTTGATGCCGCTGGTGGATCGCCTGCCCGAACGCTTCGCAACCATGGTGGGCGAGCGTGGCCTCAAGCTTTCGGGCGGGGAGAAGCAGCGCGTCGCCATTGCCCGGACACTGGTGAAGAACCCGCCGATCCTGCTGCTCGACGAGGCGACCAGTGCGCTCGACACCCGCACCGAGCAGGAGATCCTCGCCACGCTGCGCCGCATCGCCAAGGGCCGCACCACCATCGCGATTGCCCACCGGCTCTCGACCATTGCGGACGCGGACAACATCCTCGTGCTCGATCACGGGCGGTTGGTCGAGAGCGGCGACCACGCCGGGCTGATCGCGCGCGGCGGGCTCTATGCCGAAATGTGGAACCGCCAGGCGAGCGAACGGCGCGATGACGATCTGGAGGCCGAGGCGGCAGAATAGGCCTATCCGCCGGGAAACCGCTCGAACTTCGGGAGCGTGTGGAGCGTCTCGACCCACGCGGGCGCATCGGCCATCTGGATCAGCGCCTCGGGCGGGAAGGCCTCGGGATCGTCGAGCGTGGCGAGCTGGATGTCGACGATGCCCGGAAGCACCTCCTCGTTGATGTAGTAGAGCCCCGTCCCGCAGGCGCCGCAGAAGTGCCGCTCGGTCCCAGGCGAGGAGCGGTAGATGGCGGTTTCCCCCTCGACCAGCCGGAAGGCCCCGCTCGGCACCGCTGCCCAGCCCACCCCGTGCGCGCCCGCGCAGCGACGGCAATCCGAACAATGGCACACCGCGGCGCGGGTCGGCGCATTGTCGAACGCATAGACGCAGGCACCGCAATGGCATCGGCCGGTGGGCATGGGCAGGCTCCTTCTCTTGCTGGCCGCAGGTGGTCGGCCCTCCCGCTTGGCTTGGCCGTGCGTCAAGGCTAGGCTGACCCTTCCTGTCAGGCAATGGCCCCTCGCCGGGCCCTCGCCGCCCGTGCGGTTCTCGCGCGGAGTCAGCCATCAAAAGGGGGCCATCTGGATGCTTCGTTCTTTGTCTTTCGGCGCACTGCTTGCCGCCACCGCCATGCCGCTCGCCGCACAGGAGGCCTCGCCCGCCGAACCCGCCGCGCCCGCGCCCGCCCCCGCCGTACCGATCCCCGCCGCGCTCACCGCCGAGGAGATGCCGCCGATCCCGCTCGCGCTCGCGGGTGACGTGCGGCCCTATCTCGAAGCCCGCGGCGCAGGCTTCGCCGGGTGGGATCCCAACACCCGCGCCGTCCTCATCAGCACCCGCTTCGCCAACACCTCCCAGCTCCACCGCGTCGCCCAGCCGATGGGCGCGCGCACCCAGCTGAGCTTCGAGGCTGAGACCGTGCGCGGCTCCTACGCGCCGCAGAAGGGCGACGTCATCGTCGTCTCCAAGGACCGCGGCGGCGACGAATACTTCCAGCTCCACACCCTCAAGGACGGCCGCCTCACCCTGATCACCGACGGCAAGAGCCGCAACGAGATCAACGCCTGGAGCCGCGACGGCAGCCTGATCGGCTTCAGCTCCACCCGCCGCAACGGGGTCGATTCCGATCTCTACGTCATGGATCCGCGCGACCCCGCCTCGGCAAGGCTGGTGTGGGAGAGCAAGGGCGGCGGCTGGTCGATCGCGGGGTTCTCGAACGACAACACCGCCGCCTATGTCGCCGATTACCGGTCGGTCGAGGATGTCGACCTCTACCGGCTCGACCTTGCCACCGGCACCATGACCGCGATCGGCGACCCCAAGCTCAAGGCCAGCTATGGCGGCCTCGCAGTCGCGCCTGACGGTAGCCTGTGGGTGACCACCGACCGCGATTCGGACTTCCAGCGCCTCGGCCGCCTCGATCCCGTCACCGGCGCCTTCACCCCCGTCACGCGCGAGGCCTGGGACGTCGACGGCTTCGACGTCTCCGACGACGGCAGCACCATTGTCTACGAAGTCAACGAGGCAGGCTCCGACCGGATGCGCCTGTTCGATGTCGCCAGCGGCAAGGTCACCCGCGTCGATGCCCTCCCCGCCGGCCAGATCGGCGGCCTGCGCATCGCGCCCTGGGGCGAGATCGGCTTTGCCTTCTCCAGCGCCAAGAGCGCTTCGGACGTCTGGAGCCTCGCCCCCAAGACGATGCAGCTCACCCGCTGGACGCAGTCCGAGACCGGAGGGCTCGATCCATCGGTCAATGTCGAACCGCGGATCGTGAAGACCAGGAGCTTCGACGGGCTAGAGGTCACTGGCCTCCTCTACCTCCCCGATCCGGCGAAGTTCCCGGGCAAGCGCCCGCTGATCGTCGATGTCCATGGCGGCCCCGAAGGCCAGAGCACCGCGGGCTTCATGGGCGCGGACAACTACTACTTGAACGAACTCGGCGTCGGCATCTTCTTCCCCAACGTGCGCGGCTCGACCGGCTACGGCAAGCGCTTCGTCAGCTTGGACAATGGTCCCTTCCGCCGCGAGGACTCGGTCAGGGACATGGCCGCGCTGATCGACGCGGTGCGCGCCGACCCGGCGGTCGACCCCGCCAAGATCGGCCTCACCGGCGGCTCCTACGGCGGCTACATGTGCTATGCCGCCGCGGTGCAATTGAAGGACAAGCTGACCGCGACCCAGTGCACGGTGGCGATCAGCAACTTCGTCTCCTTCCTCGAGAACACCAACCCCTACCGCCAGGACCTGCGCCGGGTCGAATACGGGGACGAGCGCGACCCCAAGCAGCGCGCCAAGCTCACCGCAATCAGCCCGCTCACCCGCGTCGGCGAGATCACCAAGCCGATGTTCGTCATCACCGGCGCCAACGACCCGCGCGTGCCCAAGTCCGAAGCCGACCAGATGGTCGCCGCAATCCGCGCGAACGGCGGCAAGGCATGGCACCTGATCGCGGCCGACGAAGGCCACGGCTTCCGCAAGAAGGCCAATGCCGACTACGCCTTCCTCGCGCAGCTGGTGTTCTGGAAACGCTACCTCTTGGGCGAGTGACCGCGTCTCGCTGGCCGTGTTGGAGACACATGAGACACTGTCCAGAGCCGAAAAACGCCCTGCCCCGCTGGCGTCGGCAAGGGGCACGGTGCGGGCGGGTTGCTGGCTCATGCAGGCACGCCGTCAGGCGCGGGGGCAGTAGGGAAGCGGTATTTGCCCAACGACACGCGCTGCTGTTTGGTTCACGTCGAGACATTAGAGGACAGGAAATTCACGCGGCAAAGCCGCGGGACAGTTCACACGAAGGCACAAAGCCACAAAGAAGAAGGACATCGCCCGCGGCCTGTCGCGCCCTCTTTGTGCCTTTGTGCCTTTGTGTGAGGAAGCTGGCGCGCCGCGCGTTAGAGCGAAAGCGGTCGCCGCTTGCCGAATTGCGGCGCCGAGGGCGCGCCGCGCCGCGCCCGTTCGAGCGCCGCCGCAATCCTCGCCAGATCGCCGTTCGGCCCGCCCATCAGCATTTCGTTGATCGCGAACTTGCCGAAGACCCCGAAGGGGCCGGTCGCGTGGAAGGTGATGCTGTCGCCCGCCTCCTCGCCCTGCCCCGAGCCGATCCGGCTGATCTCGCTCCAGTCCGCGCGGAACGCCTTCACGACGCCGTGGTAGACGAGGCCGCCAGGTAGGATCGTCACCAGCCGCGGCGCGGCGAGGTAGCGCAGCGCGTGCGCCATCACGATGACGCCTGCCGGGACCAGCGCGAAACCGGTCAGGTCCCGGTCGGTGATCAGGTAGTAGCCCAAGGCCGCGAGCGCGCCGCCAAACGCGAGCAGGAACACCATCGCCCCCCGCGAATAGTGGACCACGAAAGGCTCGGGTGCTCCGGGCTGATTTGCTTGGGCCATGTTTTAGTCCGCTCCCGTCGAAGTCTGCCTGCGCCCCGGACTAGACCGGAGGAGGTTAAGTCGATGTGAAACCCGGGCAATTGAGCGCTGCGGTCTCCGCGTGAACCCACGCACGCCAGCGGCTACGCACCGGGCCCCGAGGCCATCAGGCCGAGGGGCCCTCGCCAGCGGCCACGCCCGTGCTCAGCGCTGCAAGCGCTCGCACGGCCTCCTGGCCCCGAGCCCACGGCACGAAGAGGTGGTCGTGGTGGAACCCCGCGACGACATTGCAGGCAATTCCCCGCTCGGCGAGCGCGCCCGCGACCGCCGCCGTCAGCCCCACGCCGTCCAAGGCGGAGTGGACCATCAGGGTGATGCGCGCGAAATCCCCGGCGAGGTCGGGCAGGATCGCGGTGGTGCCCTCGTCCTCGCGGATGACCGCGAAGGCCTCATCCGGGGCCTCGCCGTCCACCACCACGAAAGCCCAGCGCCGCGCGTCCAGCAGCGGGGCCATGCCCGCCAGCATCCCCGCAAGGTCGCCGACCGGGCCGCCCGTCACAGGATATACTTCGACAGGTCGGTATTCCCCGCCAGCCCCGCCAGTCGCGCCTCGACGTAAGCGGCGTCGATGGTGATCGTCTCGCCCACGTGGTCCTCGGCCTCGAAGCTGATTTCTTCGAGCAGTCGCTCCATCACCGTCTGCAAGCGCCGCGCGCCGATGTTCTCGACCGTGGCATTCACCTTCGCGGCGATGGCGGCGATGGCGGGGATCGCGTCGTCGGCGAAATCGAGCGTCACCTGCTCGGTGCCCAGCAGCGCGGTGTATTGCGCGACGAGATTGGCGCGCGTTTCGGAGAGGATGCGCACGAAATCGGCCTCGGTCAGCGCGCGCAGTTCGACCCGGATCGGCAGGCGGCCCTGCAATTCAGGGAGCATGTCCGAGGGCTTCGCCACATGGAACGCGCCGCTCGCGATGAACAGCACGTGGTCGGTCTTCATCGGGCCATATTTGGTGGCGACCGTGGTGCCCTCGATCAGCGGCAGCAGGTCGCGCTGCACGCCTTCGCGCGACACCGAACCGCCGCGCACATCGCTGACCGCGATCTTGTCGATCTCGTCGAGGAAGACGATCCCGTTGGTCTCGGCGTTCAGGAGCGCCGCGCGCGCGACATCGTCCTGATCGAGGCGCTTGTCGGCCTCCTCGTCGACCAGCCGGTCCCAGGCATCGGGCACGCGCAGCTTCTGGCGGCGGGTGTTCTTTCGCCCGAGCGCCTTGCCCATCATGTCCGAGAGGTCGATCATCCCGATCTGCCCGCCCATCTGGCCCATGTCGAACGGCGCGGCGGGCGCGTCCCTTACCTCGATCTCCACCTCGACATCGTTCATCGCGTTCTGGACGATCCGCTGGCGGAAGCTTTCGCGGGTCGCTTCGGAGGCATTGTCGCCGACCAGCGCGGTGAGCAGGCGGTCCATCGCGGCGGTGCTGGCCGCCTCGCGCACCTTCTCGCGGCGGCGTTCCTTTTCCAGCCGGATCGCCTCTTCGACGAGATCGCGGGCGATCTGTTCGACATCGCGGCCGACATAGCCGACCTCGGTGAATTTGGTCGCCTCGACCTTGATGAAGGGCGCCTCGGCGAGCTTCGCCAGCCGCCGGCTGATCTCGGTCTTGCCGCAGCCCGTCGGGCCGATCATCAGGATATTCTTGGGCGTCACCTCGTCGCGCAGGTCCGCGCCGAGCCGTTGCCGCCGCCAGCGATTGCGGAGCGCGACCGCGACCGCGCGCTTGGCGTCCGCTTGCCCGATGATGTGCTCGTCCAATGCGGCGACGATGGCCTTGGGGGTGAGATTGTCCATGATCTGTCCGGGAAAGGGAGAGGGGGTCAGACGGTCTCGACCGTCAGGTTGCCGTTGGTGAAGACGCAGATCTCGGCCGCGACCGCCATCGCCTTCCTCGCGATGGTTTCGGCGTCCGCTTCATAGTCAGCGAGCGCCCGCGCTGCGGCGAGCGCGAAATTGCCGCCCGATCCGATCGCGGCGATCTCGCCGATGGGCTCGAGCACGTCGCCATTGCCGGTCAGCACCAGCAGCGTGTCCTTGTCGGCGACGATCATCAACGCCTCGAGATTGCGCAGATACTTGTCGGTGCGCCAGTCCTTGGCCAGTTCCACACTCGCGCGCATCAGCTGGCCGGAATATTGCTCGAGCTTCTTCTCGAGCCGCTCGAACAGGGTGAAAGCATCCGCAGTGGCGCCAGCAAAGCCCGCGATCACGCTGCCATCGCCGATGCGGCGGACCTTGCGGGCGTTGGGTTTCATCACGGTGTTGCCCATCGACACCTGCCCGTCCCCTGCGATGACCGTGGTGCCGCCCCTGCGGACGCCGATGATGGTGGTGCCGTGCCATTGCACGAGACCGTGGGCGCTGGAATCGTTGCTCATGCCCGCCAATATGGAGCGCGCGCGGGAGCGTTCAAGCGGACAGCCTTACTGCCCGTTGGGTCCGCCGCCCGGGGCGCCGCCGGGCAGCCCGGCCCCGCCGACCTGTCCGATATTGCCGAACAGGTCTTCAAGGAAGCCGCGCTCGCGACCCAGCGTCGGGGTCTTGTTGCCATTGGGGTCGAGATAGACCACCTGATCCACCCCGCTGCGCTTCACTTCGCTCACCCGGCCATTGGCATCAAAGGTCACCGCCAGCACCGAATGGTCGCGGATGCGCGGGCGGTTGAAGGGACGCTGGCCGGTGATCGAGGAGACATAGTACCAGGTCGGCGTGCCGAACTGGCTGGTGAAGGTCGGGCGACCGAGCGTGCCTTCGACCGACTGGCGGTTGTCGATCCTGGGCTGGATCAGCGAGGTGAGCGTCGCATCCTCGATATAGCCGCGCGATTCGCGGATCGAGGAGCAGCCGGGCAGCATCGCCGCCGCCAGCAGCACCGCGGCACCTGCCTTGGCCTTGTTCATCGCGCCTGCCTTCATCATCCGGATCAAACCTTGTCGTCCTGTCTCGCCGCGCGCCCTTGCGCATACTTGTGCCCCTCGCGGGGTGCTTTAAGGGGCTAGGCGTCCGCATGCAACGCACCATATGGGCAAAGCCGTGGGCGGGCGCGCTTGAACCCGTGTTGAACGCATCCGCCGCTTGTGCGTTGGCGTAGGTGTGAGAGACTCGCGATCACCGCGCGCTGCCCCTGCCCCCCGTGAAAGGCTGCTTGAAAAATGTCCTTCCTCTCCCGCCTGCTCGGCACCGCCCCGGACCCGCGCGAGGGCGTGCGCCCGCTGTGGCACCGCGTGATCGAGCTGGCGCGCGATTCGGTCTATTACACCGAATGCCGGGTGGCGGATTCGATTGCGGGGCGGTTCGACATGATCACCGCGGTGCTCAGCACCGTGATGGTGCGGGTCGAGGCCTCGGACCTGCGCGCCGAGAGCGCGTTGCTGGCCGAACTCTTCGTCGAGGACATGGACGGGCAGCTGCGCGAATTCGGGGTGAATGACGTGGTGGTGGGCAAGCGCATCGGCAAGCTGATGAGCGTGCTCGGCGGGCGGCTCGGCGCCTATCGCAGCGCCTTGAACGCAGGCGATCTCGACAAGCTGGCTGCGGCGGTCGGGCGCAACGTCACCTTCGCCGAGGGCGCAGACGAAGCCGCGAGCGCGCGCGCCGTGGCCGAGCGGCTGATGAAGCTGTTCGAGCGGCTGGGGCGCTTTTCCGATGCTGAAATGCTGAAAGCGAGCGCGATCTGGTGAGCGACGCGCTGCCCCCTTCCGAACTCACCCGCATGATCCGCGTCCGCCCGCTGGCCGGCGGGCCGGTGGTGATCGAGGCGAGCCCCGAGGAACGCGCCGCGCTCGCGCTGCGGTTCGGGCTCGGCGCGGTCGAAGCCCTGCGCGCCGAGGTTTCGCTCGAACAGCGCCCCCGCGCGATCCGCGCGACCGGGCGCTTGCGCGCCGCGATCCAGCAGCCCTGCGCGATCAGCGGCGAGGACTTCCCGGTGACGATTGATGAACCCATCGACCTCAGATTTGTCGAAGCGGGCCAGCTTCCGGCCACTGAAGCCGAGGAAATCGAGCTCGAAGCGGACGATTGTGACGAGATCGAATTCTCCGGTGAGATGTTCGACCTCGGCGAGGCGGTGGCGCAGACGCTCGGCCTGGCGATCGATCCCTATGCCGAAGGGCCAAACGCCGATGCGGCGCGCAAGGCGGCGGGGATCGTGCAGGAGGGCGAGCAGTTCGGGCCGCTCGCCGATCTGCTGGCGGGGCTCAAGAAGGACTAGGCAGCGCCATGCCCTGGGGCTGGACAGGCTCTAATCGGAGGGCGGCAACGGCTCGCCCACCGCTCCCTCGTCCCCATCCTTGCGTATCTGGAAAATGACTCGGTCGATGCAGCCCTTGAGCCCGGTGTCGAGCGGCTTGAACTTCGCGGCGCGCAGCACAGCAATCGCGGCATCGCCGAACTCGGAGCTGGGTTGGGCATCGACCACCTCGATCGCGCCGATTTCGCCCCACGGTGCTACGTCGAAACGCAGGACCGCCCAACCCTCGATCGCGCGGCTCTGGTAAGGACGCGGATAGGTCAAACGCGGCGCGCGGTCCCACTTGTCGTCGATTTCGCAGGCAGGATTGCCGACGGGCGAATCCGGGAGCGCCACCGGCACCGTTTCCGGCCCCTGCCACCACAGCCGCACGCAGCCGGTGCGGGGCCCACCCGCATAGCGGCTCTCCGCGGCCGCGCGGCGCGCGTCTGCATCAAGCGCCGGGTCGCCCGAACTCAGCACCGTCGCAAGATTGACCGGGACGCCGCTGGCATCGACATCGTAACGGACATAGGTCCATTTCGGGTCGCCCGCGCGGCGCTCGATCTTGCGCCAGTCTGGATAGGCGATCTGGAGCGGTGCAAGGCGCTGCTCGGAGTGGCAATCGCCCCCGGCGAACCGCTCCCAGAGCTGCCGTTCGAGCCGCGCCCGCTGCGCGACGCCGTAGTGCGCCAAGACTTCGAGCGGCGCATCGGCGGTGCCGAGAATCTCGGGCGTATAGGTCAGGGTGCAGCCAGTCCTCGGGCCGGAGCCGGCGAACCGGCTGGCACGTAGCGCGGGCATGATATCCTGCGCATAGAACCTGGCGCGCGGCTCCACCGTGCCCGTGATGCTGAAGGGCCGCCCCTCGGCATCGATATCGAAGGTGACCGTGACGCCGGCGAAGGGCGGGGTAAACTGCGCAGCGCCGATCGGTAGCGGGGTCGGCGCAATCAGCCCCTCGGACGACAGCGAGGGTGCGCCCGCGCAGGCCAAGGCCCCGGCGTGCCACAGCACCACGGACCGCTTGGACGAATCGATAGAGACGGAAATCGGATCGGCCGCTCGCACCTGCCGCTGCGGCGAGGGGGCCGGGGTTGCCGCTGCCGGAGCAGCAATTGCGAGGGCTACTGCCAACAATCTTGCAATCATCGACGCTGCCCCCTTGATCCAGATCCGGAGACCCCCTCCTAGCCCGATGCAAGCGCTTGTGTCAAAACGGAATATTGTCGTCGAGATCGTCGTGGCCGCCGCCCGCCGGCGGACCTAATCCACCCGTGCGCGCGGGAAATGCTGAATGGCGGTCGGTATCTCCACCCAGGGGTGGCGCGATTCCTCCCAGACCGACCGGATCGGCTGCATCATGTGCGGATCGTCGAACAGACCAATCGGCACGCCGGTCAAGGTCGGGTTCTTCGTGCCCCGCATATAGACCGTGGTGCCGCAGCGGGGGCAGAAGAACTGGCTGAAGGCGCCTCCACTATCGGTCGGCCGGTCAAACTGGATCGCCTCGCCTGCGATCGCCACGTCCTCGTGCGGCCAGTATGCGGCCTGCCCGAAAGGGGAACCGGAACGCTTCTGGCACCCTCGGCAATGGCACGCGACCACCGCCATGGTGGGGCCGGGCACCACCGCTACGAGCTGCCCGCACTGACACGATGCCTTCATTGGCGATGCCCCCCGCGTCAGAACGGAATATCGTCGTCGAGATCGTCGTAGCCGCCGCCCGCCGGCGCGCCGCCGCCGCCGAAGCCGCCGCCACCCGAGCCGCCGCCCTGATCCCAGCTGCCACCGCCACCGCCGCCACCGTAGCTGCCGCCGCCCGAACGGCCACCGCCGCCGCCCTGCGCGCCGTCAAGCATGGTCAGCGTGCCGCCGAGGCCCTGGATCACGATTTCGGTGCTGTAGCGGTCCTGCCCGTTCTGGTCCTGCCACTTGCGGGTCTGGAGCTTGCCTTCGACGAAGACCTTGCTGCCCTTCTTCAAGTAACGCTCGACCACGCTGACGAGGCCTTCGGAGAAGATCGCGACGGTGTGCCACTCGGTCTTCTCCTTGCGCTCGCCGGTCGCCTTGTCCTTCCACTGTTCGGACGTGGCGATGCGCAGGTTGGCGACCTTGCCGCCATTGCCGAAGGTGCGGATTTCCGGGTCCGCGCCCAGATTGCCGATCAGCATGACCTTGTTGAGCGAACCCGCCATCGAAATGTCCTTCCCGTCAATGTCTTGATCCCGCGAGCGACAGGATGCGCTGCGAATCCGAGTCGGGCAATAGGGCAGCTTGGGGCGAGGTGCATCAGCACGGAGCGGCTTTTCACCGATTCAAGCAAATCCCGTCATCCCAGCGAAAGCTGGGACCCAGGGCGGCAAGATGCGGCGCTCGCAGCTCTAGGCCCCAGCTTGCGCTGGGGTGACGAAGAGAGCTGACGGAAGTGAACTACCGCGCCGGATACCTGAGCCGCCCCAGAAACCGCGTCAGGCTCGGCAGCTCGCGATCACGCCCAAGGAACTGCGCCTTGACCTTCTCGAACTTCATCACCCCGTCGATGCGACGGTCCAAGAAGGCGTAGGTGTCGGCCTTGCCTTCGCTGTCGTCGTTCACGAACACCGCGAGCGTCGCCGAGTATATCCCCGCGAGGATCGCGCGCTTGGTGTAGTGGTTGTAATCCGTCGCGGTATCGCCTGCGAGCCGCCACATGATGTCGGCCGATTGCCAGCCGAGCTTCAGGGCGGTGCCTGCGTTCTGCGGCTGGGCCATCACGGCGAGCGCGCGGCGCACCGCCTCGTCGATATGCGCGACCGCCTCCAGCCGGAAGGCGACCAGCGTGCGGATGCGCTCGCGGATCTTGAGGGTGGCGAGGCGTTCGGCAGGCCACTCCTCGGCCATCGCGTGATCGACCGACGCGATCCACGCCGTGATCATGTCCATCGGCTTGGCGCCCGGGAAGGCGAGCCGGGCCACGTCTACATCGACCCCCGCCATCTCGGCGGCGGCGATGAGCGCGGTCTCGTTCCAGCCATCGAAAATGGCCGAGGCGGCAATGTCGGGGGCGAGCGCGGTGCGCAGCTCGTCGAGGGTCAGGTCTGAATAATCGGTCATGTCAGAAGGAAGGCCCGTAGTCTTTCTTGGTTCCCGCCGCGGCGCGTTTGGCGTCGGCGTCGGCGAAGACCTGCCGGATGATGTCGTTTCCGGCCTGAAGCTCCATATAGTTGCGCGCCGAGCGGCCCGAATTGTCGTTGCGGTCCGGGTCCGCGCCCTTGTCGAGCAGCAGCCGCACCAGCGCGACATTGCGCGAATGGACTGCGGTGATCAGCGGGGTCTCGCCGGTCTGGTCGGCGATGTCGACATTCGCCCCGCCCTTGATCAGCGCCGCGACGCCCTCGGTAAAACCAAGGGCCGTCGCCATCTGCAGCGGAGTCGCGCCCTTCTTGTTGCGGATGTTGGGATCGCCCCCGCGCTGGAGCAGGAAGCGCACCCACAACAGATCCGAGCGCGCCACCGCGATGTGCAGGCCCGTGTCGCCGCTGGTGATGTCGCGGGTGTTGACGATCTGGGTGCCGGGCTTCGAGAGCATCTCGGTCGCCTTGTCGCCCTCGGCCTCCTTGACCGCTTCGAGGAACTGGTAGCCTTCGGACTGGAACTGCGCGGCCAGCGGCGAAGCAAAGGCGAGCGCAATCGCGCTGGCAATCGCCCCGCGAGCCCCTAACTTGCGCAAAACACCATGAGCCATGGTTTGATCCTTTCGCATTACCTGCCACACCTCTTGCGGTGTGGAACAGCGCGCGGGGGAATGAGCCGCAGCGCCTTTCTCGTAGAGCCAGTTAGCAGAGCATGAACCGCATCAACAAGTCTTCCGCCATCGCTTCTGTCGCAATCGCGCTGTTGCTGGCGTTGTCGGCCTGCGGGGGTGCGGGCGCGCCTGCGGCTGATGCGCCACTGGCGGGCGCGGCAATCGGCGGCGACTTCACGCTGACGGGCAGCAAGGGCCAGCCGGTGCGCTGGGCCGATTTTGCCGGCAAATACCGGATCGTCTATTTCGGCTACACCTTCTGCCCCGATGTCTGCCCCACCGACATGAGCCGCGTGGCGCAGGGTCTCAAGGCGCTGAAGGCGAGCGATCCGGCCAAGGCGGGCAAGATCGCGGCGATCTTCATCACCATCGACCCCGAACGCGACTCCGAGGCCGTCGTCGGCGAATTCGCCGCCGCCTTCTCGCCCGATATCGTCGGCCTCACCGGCACGCCGGAGCAGATCGCGGCCACCGCCAAGGCCTTCAAGGTGTTCTACGCCAAGGGCGAGGCGCAGCCCGAGGGCGGCTATCTCGTCGACCATTCGAACGTCGTCTACCTGTTCGGCCCCGACGGCGCGCCGATCGCCACGCTGCCCACCGACAAGGGCGGCGAGGCGGTCGCGGCGGAACTGGCGCGATGGGTGAACTGAGGGAGCGCTTCTGGGAGCTGCCGCTGGGCGAGCTCACCCGCGCCGAATGGGAGGCGCTGTGCGACGGCTGCGGGCGCTGCTGCCTGCACAAGCTGGAAGACGAGGATACCGGCGATGTGGTCGATACCAACATCGCCTGCCGCCTGCTCGATACGAAGACCGCGCAATGCTCCGACTATCGCAATCGCAAGGCCTTCGTTCCCGATTGCCTGCGGCTGACGCTCCGGATCGTCGAGCAGGTCAGCTGGCTCCCCGCGACCTGCGCCTACCGCCTGCGCGCCGATGGTCGCCCGCTGCCGGGGTGGCATTACCTTATCTCGGGGGATCGTGACGCGGTGCGGCGCGCCGGGGTCTCGATCGTGGGCCGGGTGGTGAGCGAAGTCGATGCCGGGCCGATCGAGCACCACATCACCGAATGGCCCACGCCCAAACGCGACTGGCGCCGCGACTGGGAGGCGGACGCATGATCGACTGGCTGCGCGGTGCCTCGGCGCGCCATGCGCTCGATCCGGAGATCGACTTAGGCGGGCGGCAGGTGCCGATTGTCCTCAAGCGCATGAAGACCGCGCGGCGGCTGACGCTGCGGCTCGCGCCCGATGGCAGCGAGGTGCGCATCACCCTCCCCGCCTGGGCCGAGGGGCGCGAGGCCATCGCCTTTGCCCATGCCCGCGCGGGCTGGCTCGCCGAGCAGATGGCGCGCCTGCCCAAGCGCGCCGCGCCCGAACCGGGAGGCGAGGTGCGCTACCGCGGCCGGGCTTTGCGTCTCGCGTGGGACGCGCGCGCGCCGCGCCGTCCGGTGCTGGAGGGCGAGAGCTTGCGCATCGGCGGGCCGCAGGCGGGGCTCGAGACACGACTGAAGCGCTGGCTCGAGGCTGAGGCCCTGCGCCTCGCCGAGGCCGACATGCAGGATTATTGCGCAGCCGCCGGCCTCGATCCGGTGCCCATCGGCCTCACGCGGGCGCAACGGCGCTGGGGCTCGTGCTCGGACAAGAGCCGCATCCGCATCAACTGGCGGCTGGTGCAGGCCCCCGACTGGGTGCGCAGATCGGTCGTCGCGCATGAAGTCGCGCATCTGGTGCACTTCGACCACTCCCCTGCCTTCCATGCGCTGCTCGCGCGCATCTTCGAAGGCGAGATCGCGGCCGCCGACCGCTGGCTGAAAGACCACGGGCGGGCGCTTTACGCGAGCTTCGGGTAAGGCGGGCGAGCGGGCCGAGGGAGCCCACCGCAGCCCCCTTCCCCCCCGCCCCGCTGCACCCTATATTGCAGCGATGCGCATCCTCCCCTCCCGCTTCAATCCGACCGGCGGCATCGCCGATTTCTGGAACGAGATCCGGCGCCCCCAGCCCTATCGCTGGCCGATCCTGCTGGCCTCGATCCTGCCCGCTGCTCTGATGATTTGGTGGGGCGTCAACAGCACCCGATACGCCGAGCCCGAGCGGCCGCAGATCGAGTATATCACCACGCTCGACCCGGCCCGTTCCGAGGCCGAGATCGCGGCCGAAAACCGCGCCAACCAGGAAATCAAGGACCTGCGCGCGGCGGAGGAAGCCCGCATCGCCGAGGAAAAGCGCCGAATCTACAAGGAAATCGGGCGAGCGTCCGGGATGGATGTCGAGGCAATCGAGCGCAAGGCCGAGGCCGAGCGCGCGGCGGAGAAGGCCGCCGCCGAAAAGCGCCGCGCCGAGATGCAGGCCAAGGCCAAACAAGCCGAAAGCACCGGACAATAGCCGCAGGCGCCCCGCCTTCCGATCACGACTGGATGGCCGCCGCCGCGCGGCTGGCGGCGCGCGCGCGCCCGCTCTCGCGGCCCAATCCCGGCGTTGCCGCGCTGGTGGTCGCCGAGGGCCGTGTTGTTGCGCGCGGCTGGACGCAAGCGGGCGGGCGGCCCCATGCCGAGGCGATGGCGCTCGCCGGACTTGCGCCGGAGGTTCTCGCGCGGGCGACGCTCTACGTGACGCTCGAACCCTGCGCGCATGTCTCAGAACGTGGCCCCGCCTGTGCAGACCTCATCCTCGCCGCGCGCCCTGCCCGCGTCGTCATCGGCCAGCGCGATCCCGACCCGCGCACCGCCGGGCAGGGCATGGCGCGGCTGGAGGCGGAGGGTATCGCAGTGACGCTGCTGGATGACGCGGCCTCCGCTGCGAACCTTGCGGGCTTCCTCACCCGCCAAAGCCTTGGCCGCCCGTGGGTGACGCTGAAGCTCGCGGCCTCATTGGACGGCTGCATCGCGCTCGCCGACGGCACCAGCCGGTGGATCACCGGCGAGGCCGCGCGCGCCCATGTCCATGCCCACCGCGCGCGCCATGACGCGATCCTAGTCGGCGGCGGGACATGGCGCAGCGACCAGCCCCGGCTCGATGTGCGCCTCACCGGCCTCGAAGCGCGCTCGCCGCGCCGCGTGGTGCTGACCCGCGGACCCGCGCCCGAGGGCACCACTGCCCTCCCTGCGCCCGAGGCCATCGCCAGCCTTGAAGGCGTGCAATATCTCTATGTCGAGGGCGGGGCGCAGACCGCAGCCGCCTTCCTCGCCGCCGACCTTGTCGACGAACTCCACCTCTACACCGCGCCCATTCTGATCGGCGACGGCCTGAGGGCGCTCGGCCCGCTGGGCCTCGCGATTCTGGGCGCAGCGCATGGTCGCTGGCAATTGCGCGAGCGCCGCCAGCTTGGCAGCGACGCCTTCGCCGCCTATCTGCGCACCCGATAGCTCTCGCAAGGAACCGCCCCATGTTCACCGGCATCGTCACCGCCATCGGCACCATCACCGCCGCCGAGCAGCGCGGCGACCTGCGCCTGCGCATCACCGCCCCGCTCGATCCGGCGCGGATCGACATCGGCGCGTCCATCGCGTGTTCGGGCGTGTGCCTGACCGTCGTCGAACGCGGCGGCAGCGCGGGCGACGCGTGGTTCGATGTCGACCTGTCGGGCGAGACCGTCAGCCGCACCGTTCCGGGGATGTGGAATACGGGCGCTGCGCTCAATATCGAGCCCTCGCTGCGGCTTGGCGACGAGCTCGGCGGGCATATCGTCACCGGCCATGTCGATTCGGTCAGCGAGGTGGTGAAGGTGGCGCGCGAGGGCGACAGCTGGAAGGTCGCGATCCGCGCCCGCGCCGAGATGGCGCCGTTCATTGCCGAGAAGGGCTCGATCACCGTCAACGGCGTCTCGCTGACCGTCAACGACGTGCGCGACCGGCCCGACGGGATGTGCGACTTCCTGCTCAACATCATTCCCCACACCGCCGCGGTGACGACCTTGGGCGCGTTGAAGGTTGGCGACGCGGTCAACCTCGAGATCGACGTGCTGGCGCGCTACCTCAAGCGCATGCAGAGCCTCGCTGCGGCGCGATGATCAGGGGCCCGGATTGGCCGCGCTGAGCCTCACGAAAGGCGCGCGCAATTCATCAGGGCTGGCCGCCTCCAGCACACCTGCGGCGACATCCTGCGCCGACCAGGTCAGTGACGGGGCCGTATCGTCGAGCATCGCCCAGTTCGGGAACAGGCGCTCGCCCATGTCTTCGCTCAGCAGCAGCTCGACATTGGCGTGGCGATCATCCTCGCAGATCCGCGCATAGAGCGCGTCGATCGCCTCGGCCGGGCCCTCGATCAGTTGGAGGTAGAGATCCTGCCGGCAGACCAGCGCCCCGGTGATCCCGTCCCGCGGATTGTTGCGCCGCGCCGCCGACAGGATGCCTGCCAGCACGGAACGGTCAAAGCCGAAGGGCTGCGAGCGGTAGATCAGGCGTTTTTCGATTTGAGGCTCCTGCGATGGCTGATGCTCGAGGCTACGCTAAAGCAGTCCCGGCGGATAGCGGTGTGTCATCAAACCCGCGCCGGTCGCCAATGGTCTAGCAACAACCGCAAAACGGTCACCGACAATGGTGCTGCAGTTAGAGCACTTTCCGACCATTCTGGATCACTCTGATCGCGCCACACGTTTCGTCAGCGGGTCAGCCAGTGAGCAGATTGTCAGGCCAAGGAACAGCAGCCCGCCGACGATGACCTGTGGTCCCGGGAGAACCAGCCAGGCAGCGCCGAAGAAGCCAAGCATAGCGAGGTTAATCGCGGTCACAATCCAAGATCCGGCCACGCCCCGCGACGGGAAGCCAGCGAGATTGGCAGCGGCCGCCACCACGATTGCCAAGCCGGAACCGACGAACCAGAGTGCCTCAATCGTCCAATCGGCATAGGCCAGCGGCGTAAGCGCGATGTGGACGAGGCCGAGCAGCCCGCCGATAATCGCCAACACCATTGCCAAGGTTTGCGCCCGCATCAGTTCAGCCGCTTCTGGACAGCAGCGAAACGCGCAGCGGCACCTGCGAGCGCCAATGCGACCGAGAGAACGGCAAGATTTTCGAAGATCAGCGCAAGGTACAGGTTCGACGCTGGTGTCGGCGGCTCGCCAAGACCAATATACGTCGCCGCCACTGCCAGCAGCGCTATCACGGGCGCAGCGAGGCCAATCGTGGCCCGGCTTCCGAACCGGGCTGTTGCCGACGCGCCGATGAGAAACAGCAGCGCCGTGACATATCCATAGGCTTCCAGCACGGAGGTACCATCCACCGACATGCGCCCGGCAAAGCGGATGTTGAGCGCGGCCCAGAGCATGGCGCCTCCGATCAGCAGGCAGCGGGCAGCGGCCAGAAGGAATTGCGGCGAACCCAGACGTTCTCTGCAGGCGGCCAGGACGCAGCCGACGGCAAAATGCATCTGCTCGGCCTCAGGGACATGATCGAGTTCGGCAGCCATCGCCTCGAACCACGATCTGCGCTCCGGCGGCGCGATCTTGAAAGCGATCACAATCAGGCGTTGCAGCTTTCGATTCCGCCTCAAGGTCACAATGCAAATCCCTTTCCAAGGTTGGCGATGGGCACGTCGCTTGCCTGAATGCTGCGGGCGAGTGCCAAGCCCGATGGGGTCAGTCGATAGGCATGGCGCGGCGGCCTGCCCTCGTGCGGCGAGGGAACCCAGCGGGCTTCGAGGTTGCCTTGGTCGCACAGCCGGATCAGCATGGGGTAAAGGGTTCCCGACGCGATCCCGGTCCGTTCCATCAACTCATATCCGTAACACCAGTCCTGGGGCCGTTCGAGCAGGGCCAGCATGGCGGCTCGCGTTTGTCTGGAGATGTTGGAGCGCCTCGGCATGCCACTTATCTACATATGTAGAGTTTATGGTGCAAGCGTGAATTTTACGTGCCCGCGTCCAGTGTCCCGGTCACTCGCAAGGCGGTGGCTGATAGCTGACAGGAGCTGCCAATGCTGACGAAGCGAGGAGCGGCAAGCTCACCCCGCCAGCGGCCCCTTGGCAAAACTCTCGCGGGTGATCGCGTAGGTGAGGTGCGGGATCACCGTGCCGTCGGCCATCACCCTCTCCTCGCGGCGGTCGGTCAACTGCGCGCCGATCCGCTCCAGCGCGGTGCGCGAGCGGGTGTTGGTTTCGCCGACGAGGAAGCTGCACTCCGCCACGCTCGCCAGGGCGTGGGCGAGCATCAGGCGCTTCATCGCGTGGTTCCAGCGCCCGCCCCAGTGCGAGCGCGCCAGAAAGGTCCAGCCGATCTCGACCGAGCCTCCATCCGCTTCCTCAAGCCCCTGATAGCGCGAGGAGCCGATCACCGCCCCGCTCGCCCGGTCGATCGCGATGAGCGCGCCCTTGTTCGCCAGCGCGTCCTCAAAGAAGGCGCGGAACACCGGTTCCTGCCAGCGGTCATGCGCCGGGTGCTGTTCCCAGATCAGCGGGTCGGACGCGACCGCGAACAGCGCGTCCCAATCCTCGGGCTGCAAGGGCCGCAGCCGGATCAGCTCATCCTCAAGCATCGGCTGACGGTCGAGCATCGCTGCCCCCTCAGACCGCCACCGCCGCCAGCGCGGCAATGAACTTCGGCAGGTTCGAAGGCGTGAGCCCCGCGATGTTGATCCGGCCCGAGGCGGCCATGTAGATGCCGTGCTCCTCGCGCAAGGTGGCGACCTCCTCCTTGGTGACCGGCAGCATCGAGAACAGCCCGTTCTGGTGGCCGAGCGGCGTGAGGTCGACCCGCCCCGCGCTGCCCGCCTTGGCGAGCGCATCGCGCACCTGCCGCATGCGCGCGCGCATGGTGTCGAGCTCGGCGAGCCACTGCGCGGTCATCTGCGCATCGCGCAGGATGATCCGCACCGCCGCGCCGCCGTGGTCGGGCGGCATCGACCAGCCCGCGCGCGCCAGCGCATTGGCGTTGGAGAAGGCGGTATCGAGCGCGCCCGCATCCTTCGCCAGCACGTAGAATGCGCCGACGCGGTCGCGGTACTGGCCGAAGTTCTTGTCGCAGGAATAGGCGATGAAGGCCTCGGGCACCTTGGCCAGCAGCCCGCGCATGCCTGCCGCGTCCTCTTCCATCCCGTGGCCGAGGCCCTGATAGGCGGCGTCGATGATGGGGAAGTTGCCGCTGTCGGCAAAGGCGTCGGTGATCGCGGTCCACTGGTCGGCGGTGTAATCGATCCCGGTCGGGTTGTGGCAGCAGGCGTGGAGCAGCACCGCCTCGTCCTCGCCCGCGCCATTGATCGCGGCGAGCACGGCGTCGAGGTTGGCGGTGCCATCAACGTTGGCGTGGTCGAAGGGCGCCAGCTCCATGCCGAGATCGGCGAGGATCTGCGCGTGGTTGGGCCAGCTCGGCACGCCCATGTGGACGCGCTTCACGCCCGCCTTCTGCGCGAGGCCGAGCGCGAGGCGCACCGCGCCCGTGCCGCCCGGGGTCTGCATCCCCTGAATGCGCCCGCCCATCGTCGGGTCGCCCGCGCCGAAGATATAGGGCATCAGCGCGGTGACGAAACCCATGTCGCCCTCGGGGCCGAGGTAGGACTTGCTCACCTGCGTATCGAGCAGCACCTGCTCGGCTGCCTTGATCGCGGCGAACACCGGGGTCGCGCCGTCCTCGGTGCGGTAGACACCGACGCCGAGGTCGATCTTGTCGGCGCGCGGATCGGCGGCGTGGAGGCGGATCAGGGCGAGCAGGGCGTCGGGCGCCTGGGGGCTGAGTCGGTCGATCATGCGCGAGCGCATGGCCTCCGCGCGCGCCGATCGCAACCGGCTTTCGTATGCAATGGTGGATTTACGCGCTCAGAAGGGCAGCCACTTCTGTTCCTTGGAGAACTTCATGTAGCCGGCATTGACCCCGAGCCGCAGCCCCGCGCCCACACGGATCGGGATCAGCACCACATCGCCGCGGCGCAGGTAGCTCGCGGTAAGGCCGCCGACGAAATAGGCCTGCCCCTCGCCCGACGGGAAGCGCTTGAACAGGTCCTCGGTGTCGAACAGGTTGTAGACGAGGACGAAGGTATTGCCCGCATTGGCCCCGGCATCGAAGCCGATCGAGGGGCCGGTCCAATAGACCTTCTTCTGGCCTTCGACCTTGTGGTGGAGCGTGCCCGACCCGTAGCGCGCGCCGACGATGAACGCCCCGCCCGCTTCGCGTCCGACGATGTAGCCGTTGGGCCGGCCCTGCTTCTTGAGCAGGTCCTCGATCAGCTTGGCGAGCCCTTCCGCGCCCTTGCCGAACACGCCCTCGGCCGCGCCGATCAGGTCATCCTCGCCATAGGTTTCGGCGGCGGCGACGGGGGCAGCGTCGGTCGCGGGCGGCAGGGTGTCCTGCGGCGGGAGCGGGGCGGTGTCCGAAGAGGCGGACGGCGCTGCAAGATCGCCGAAGGTGGCATCGACGCTCGGATCGGCGGGCGGCTGGCCGTCGGTGGTGGTGGTGGCGGCGGGCGGAGCCTGCGGCGCGGCGAGATCGGCGTCGATGCCGCCGTTCTGCTGGCTCCAGGCCGCATCGGGATCGACAGTCTCGAGATCCTGCGCCTGCGCCATCGCCGGAGCGGTAAGGCACAGCGCCGCGAGCGCGCCCAGCGCATGGCCTGCCATGCGGCGGCCCCAGTCAGCGAGGCGGGCTTCAGGGAAACGGGCGGTCATCATGCTCATTGTGCGACCTTTCGCATGTCAGTGTCAGCCCCGGTTTTCTGCGGATCGGAAGAGAATCGCTTCCGCCCCGCGAGGCAACCGCCCATCGCCGAGGCGAATCCGAAACGCGACGAACCGTGGCAGGGCTATTGCTGCGAGCCTGAACACGACCAGAACCGGCCAGAACCGGAACACCGCAAGCGCACCGGCGGTTTTTTCGCCAAGCCACCTTGCCGCCCGTCCAAGTGCCGACTATAGCCCCGCCCTCGCAGCCCAAGCTGTTGCCCGGAGACGTGGGTGAGTGGCTGAAACCAGTTCCCTGCTAAGGAACCGTACTCTATCAGGGTACCGAGGGTTCGAATCCCTCCGTCTCCGCCACCACCGCCTTTAACGGCTTGTTATGTCATAGAAGATTTCCCTTCTGGGGAATTGGTCCCACTCGCGGTCCCATTTTTAAGGGCCGGATATCAATAGACTATTCTGCGTTGCTGGAGTCAAATCCCGAGCCCTCGTCCCCTGCCAAGATCGATGCCATGGGTGAACGCAAGCTCCGCACCCAGCTTGCGGCCTGTGTCGTAGCCAATCCCGAGCTCGCGCTTGCGGCTTGCCAAAATTGATTCCAGCTGCGGATCGCGCTGAAGGCTCTTGGTCATGTCGCCCATGGCTGAGCGCGTTGCCCGATAGCCGGACATGTCGGCATCGCGATACTGGCGTTCGCCGGTCTTCTTGAGCTCCTGCCAGCGCGCCACGAAGCGATCGGCGCGGCGCTGCGGATCGGTGCGGAGTTCGGTCTCGAGCTGGAGCGCCTGCACAGCACGCCGGACCTGCCCGCTGCCTGCCTCGCGGGCGAGTTCCGGGTTTTTCTTGTAGGCGGCTTCGGCATCGCGCCAGCCATGCGGCCGCACTTCCTCGAATGCATCGCGGGATGAGTTGAGCTCGCGCGCTTGAGCGTGACTCCACCTTTGCCCCGCATCCTTCGTGGCGAGGATATTATCGACCGCGCGCGCATGGCGAATGAGCGCCTTGGTGCGTGCGCGGCGTAGTTCGGCCTCGGGATCTTTAACCACCTTGCGTTCCGGCACTGCCGGTTCCGGAACACCCGTCCTGGGCAAACGCAGCCCGTCAAATATACCGCGCACCTTCTCGGGCACCTTGCGGATGATTTCAGCAACCCGCTCGCGGAAGGTGATCCCGCGCCGCTCTGCAAAGGCCTGCACCGGATCGGCGTGCTGATAATCGCTGGCCATATCCTTGCCGCGCTCGCGGCTCAGAGTGCGCACAAGCCGAGCCTGATCGGCGAAGTCATCGCGGCCATAATGCAGGGCAACGCTGTCGCGATGCCGCGACAGCGCCACATAGGCCCCGTGACTGTCCATGCCCGGCGTCGCGAGCACGTGCGCCTCGTCGACGGTCATGCCCTGCGCCTTGTGGATCGTGGCGGCGTAGCCGTGATCAACATGGGCATAGTCCTTGAGGTCGAAGGCAAGGCTGCGACCGTCATCGACGCGCACGGACATGCGCTGCGGCGTGACCTCCTCGAACGTGCCGAGCGTGCCGTTCTTCACGCCGAGCTCGCGCTCATTACGCAAGAACATGATGCGGTCGCCGCTGGCAAACTGCCGCTGGCCGCGGTCAGTGCCGATGACCACATCATCCCCAAGCTCGCCAGCATCGCGCAGCCGTTCGCGTGCCGCCTCGTTGAGTGCGCGCACCTCGTCATTGGTGTGGGTGAGGATGATCCGCGTGTCGTTCGGGCTCGCCTGCCGCTCGCGATCCCAGCGCTCGATCAGCTCGCTGCGCGCCAACTCGCGCGTCTCGGCAGCATGTACCATCCCGCGCTCTTCGTAGACCGCGATGGCAAGCCCGGTCCTTCCCGTGGCAAGCTGCCGTGTGGCATCACGCTGCCAATCGTCACTCTGACGACGCACCTCGGTGATTTCGACCCCGCCATGCCGCTCATGGATCGCGCGGAAGGCTGCACCTGCTTCGATCGCCTGCAGCTGCTGCGGATCGCCGACCAGCACAACCTTTGCGCCTGCATCGGCGGCCTGGGACAGCACGCGCTCCATCTGGCGCGTGCCGACCATGCCGGCTTCGTCGATCACGAGCACATCGCGCGAGGTGAGCTGCTCGCGCCCCTCGCTCCATTGATGCTCAAGGCTGGCAATGGTGCGCGAGGCAATGCCCGAGCCGTTCTCCAGGCCCTCGGCGGCAATGCCTGACAGGGCTGCACCGCGGACATTGTAGCCCGCACTTTCCCAGGCCTCGCGCGCGACACCAAGCATCGCGCTCTTGCCCGTCCCGGCATAGCCGACCACGACGCTGAGATCACGCTCGCCGGTAACATGCTCAAACGCCGCGCGCTGCTCGCCGGAGAGAACCAGACCACGCTCTGCTGCGCGCGCCAGCGCCGCGTCCCGGCAATGCTCATTGACCGCATGCTGGCTGCGTTCGGCCATCATTTCAGACGCACGCTGCAGCCGCTGCTCGGTGTCGATCATCTGGCGGGAGGTGAACCGCTCTTCGCCGCGCCCGTCCTTGCCGAGCGCAACAAGGTCCGGCGAGCGCCGCACCGCGCTCATCACCGCATCGAACTGATCCTTCCCGTCACTGTGGCGGTGAACGAAGCGGGCAAGATCCCTATTGGTGAAGGTGGCCTGCTGGTGCGTGATCGCATCAAGCGCGACGCCCGGATCGGCAATGATCCGCGCGCCGTTCCGCTCGGCGATGGCTCGGTGTTCTTCAATCCGCTCGGCCTCAAGCCCGCGCCCCTCCATGCGCGAGGCAGCGGGGCCGATCTTGTCCTGCGGCTCCAGGCCAATGCCCTGCGCCTCAAGGCTGCGATGATCGATGCGCGCATCGATATCGAGCTCCGCCAGTCGCTGGTTGACGTGATCTGCCCAGCGCTCGCGCCACTGCTCGACAAGTTCGGTGCGGTTCCAGTCGCGGACCTTTGCGCCGAAGCCATCTGCATCGACCTCGCGCATCGTCAACATGATATGCGCATGCGGCTTGGCGAGGCCATCAGCGCCAACATCCCAGTGCACGTTGAGATCGGCAATCATGCCGCGCTCGACAAACTCGGTCTGGACAAAGTCTCGGGCAAGGGCGATGCCCTGTTCCTTGTTCAGTTCGCGCGGGATCGCAAACTCTACCTCGCGCGACAGTTGCGCGTCCTTTCGCTTCTCGGATGCCTCGACCGCGTTCCACAGTCGTTCGCGGTCGGAGAGATGCTCGGGCGCACCTTCGGGCAGCAGCACTTCGGAGTGCACGACTCCGCCCTTGTTGGTGAAGTCGTGGGTGCGATCGATCCGCTCATCGAGCAGGCGGCCTGCCGAGCGATAGGCAGCGGCAGCAACCGCGCTGCGCCCGGCCGAGCGGCTGATGACTTTCACGGAGAGATGGTAGATCGCCATAACGGCGAACCATCTACGTCACACAAGCCACGTCGGCACGACGTATAAGCGCGCCCTCACATGATAAAATCCTGTTCGGGACTACCCGGTCTCACACGGTCCCGACGACACTAAAGCATTGGACGAGCTCACCATCTACAATCAGCGCATCAACCCCAAAACGGAGAACCATGATGCGTAAGCCAAGAGATATCGATGCCGAGCTCAAGGCGCTCGCCGAGAAGACCAAGCAGCTCAAGGAACGCCGTGTGCTGCAGCTGGGCGAGCTGGTAATCGCCACCGGTGCCGACAGCATCGACGCCGAGACCCTGGCCGGTGCACTGCTGGTCATCGCCGAGACCACCGATGGCGCCAGAAAGGAGAGCTGGCGCAAACGCGGTAACGCGTTTTTTCAGAGCAAAAGCCGCAACGCTGGCAAAGGAACTGAGCGCGAGCCAAACCGCGCTGACTCGCCTGACAGCAGCGCGGCACAGGCTTGAGCTGCGCAAGGCTCGCACCGACATGCGCGACTGGCAAATCAAACGCCGCGAGCGGACAAAGCAACTGATCGAGCTCGGCGGTCTGGTCCGGAAAGCTGGGCTCATCGAACTCATCGATGATGACCGGCCTGTGCTGCTGGGCGCGTTCCTCGCCATTGCTGCCAAATTGCAGGGCGAGGAACGCGAACAGATGTTGGCCCTGTGGCGACGGCGCGGGAAGCGCGCCTTCGAACAAAGCGGATAAGAACAAAGGTGCACCGCGAGTCCCGCCCTGCTACACTCATGTGACCATGCGCACCGACCTCGATCATCTGCCTCCGCAAAAGCAGCGCGAGCTGGAGCGCGTGGTGCAGCTGATCTTCGAGGAGTTCGACGACGCCTTCGCTCTCGCCAAACACGAGTGGAAGAAGGCCGGGCGCATCCTCAAGGTCATCCTCTATGGCAGCTATGCGCGCGGCACCTGGGTCGACGAGCCGCATACCGCCAAGGGCTACCGCTCGGACTTCGATCTGCTGATCATCGTCAGCGACAAGCGGCTCACCGACCGGGTGAAGTACTGGTCCAAGCTCGATGAGCGGCTGATGCGCGAATATGGCCTTACCGGTACGCTGCGGACCCCGGTCAATTTCATCGTCCACACCCTGCAGGAGGTGAACGACGGGCTCGCCCACGGGCGCTACTTCTTCATGGACGTGAAGCAGGAAGGGATCGCGGTCTACCAGTCCGACGACACCGAACTGCACACCCCCAAGCCCAAGACACCGACACAGGCGCTGAAGATGGCTCGGGAGTATCAGAGCGAATGGCTGCCTCAATCCAATGCATTCTACAAAATGTATCGATCAGGGGTCGCTGAAGGCGACCTAAAGCAGGCGTCGTTCGTGTTGCATCAAGCTGCAGAGTCTCTTTATCACTGCGTGCTGCTCGTCTGCACCTTCTACACCCCTCACGTTCACAATCTCGGCTTCCTGCGCACTCAGGCTGAGCGGATCGATCCTCGTCTCACCTACGTCTGGCCGCGCGAGCTCAAGAAGGATCGCGCCCGGTTTGAGAAGCTCAAGGACGCCTACGTCAAGGCGCGCTACTCGAAACACTATCGCGTCACCAAAGATGAACTTGAATGGCTCGGCGCGCAGGTCGAGGAGCTTGGCCGCGTTGTCCACGAGGTCTGCTCGGAGCGTATCGACAAGCTCAAAGCCGAAGCAAAAGCGAAGCCAGACAAGGTCCGGTGA
>PNKW01000043.1 GCA_013822695.1 Erythrobacter sp.
CCGCGACCCGGCTCGTGCGCGGCGGGCGGCGCAAGGCGTGGACTGGGCCGGTGGTCAACCCGCCGGTGTGGCGCGGCTCGACGCACCTCTACGAAACCGATGCCGAGCGGCAGGCCGCGGGCGGCAACAATGCCGACGGCCAGTTCTTCTATGGCAGGCGCGGTGCACCGACGCAGTGGGCGCTGGCCGAGGCGTTGACTGAGATCGAACCCGGCGCGCACGGCACGGTGCTCTATCCGAGCGGCGTGGCGGCGATTGCGGGGGTGATGCTGGCGGTGTTGAAGCCGGGCGACCGGCTGCTGATGACCGACAATGCCTATGACCCCACCCGTTCGATGGCGACGGGCTTGCTCGCGCGGCTGGGCGTCGAGACGACCTTCTTCGACCCGCGCGATGTGGAGGGTTTCCGCAAGGCGGTGGCAGGGGCGAAGGGCGTGTGGCTCGAAGCCCCCGGCAGCCTCACCTTCGAGATGTGCGACGTGCCGCTGCTGGCGGGGATCGCGCGCGAGGCTGGGGCGGTCACCATGATCGACAACACCTGGGCCAGCCCCCTCGGCTTTGCCGCGCTGGAGCATGGCTGCGACATCGTGATGATGAGCCTCTCCAAGCATGTCGGCGGGCATTCCGACCTGATGATGGGCTCTGCGAGCGCGGGCAAACGCTGGTATGCGGCGCTGCGGCGGGTCAGCCACGAACTCGGCCAGGTGGTCTCGCCCGACGATGCCGCGCTCGCGGCGCGGGGATTGCGCACGATGGGGGTGCGGCTCGAAGCCCAGACCCGCGCTGCGGTGCGGGTGGCTGAGTGGCTCGAAGCCCAGCCGCAGGTCGCCCGCGTGCTGTTCCCGCTGCTCCCCTCCGACCCCGGCCACGCGCTGTGGAAGCGCGACTTCACCGGCGGCTGCGGCCTCTTCGCCTTCGTGCTGGCGAGCGACGACCCGGCGGCCTCGGCGCGGGTGGCCGACGCATTGCAATTGTTCGGCATCGGCTATTCGTGGGGCGGCTTCGAGAGCCTTGCGCTGCCGATCACGCCGCAGACCTATCGCTCGCGCATGCCCTGCCCGACAGGCGGCGCGCCCGCGTTGCGGCTGTCGATCGGGCTCGAGGATGCGGATGATCTGATCGCAGACCTCGCACAGGCCCTGGCGCTGGTGTGAATTTCTCCCCGCTCCGGACTCGATCCGGGGCCCAGCTTCCTTCCTCGCTAGACCGAAAAGCGGGGCCCCGGGTCAAGCCCGGGTCGGGGGTATGGAAAGCTTTGCTTCCTTGCCTTCAACCCATTCTCGCTGGAACGTCCGGGCCGCTTCGCCCATTTGGCCTGACATGACGCACGTGGGCACCATCTATCTCGTCGGCGCGGGGCCGGGTCCGGTGGACCTCCTGACCCTGCGCGCCGCGCGCCTGATTTCCGAGGCGCGGGTGATCGTCCATGACGGGCTGATCGGGCCGGACATCCTGAGCCTTGCGCGGCCCGACGCGCGGCTGATCTCGGTCGCCAAGCAGCGCGCCCGCCACACCATGCCGCAGGAGGAGATCAACGCGCTCCTGATCAGCGAGGCGCTGGCGGGGCGCGACGTGGTGCGCCTCAAGGGCGGCGATCCCTTCATCTTCGGGCGGGGCGGCGAAGAGGCCGAGGATGCGCGCGCCGCCGGTGTCCCCGTCGAAGTCGTCCCCGGCATTTCGGCAGCCAATGGCGCGGCTGCCGCCAGCGGGATCGCCCTCACCCACCGTGACGCCTCGAGCATCGTCTCCTTCGTCGCGGGCCAGTGCAAGGGCCTCGCCGAGCAGAACTGGTCGGGCCTTGCCGGCAAGGGCCGCACGCTGGTCATCTACATGGGCGTCTCCACCGCCGCCGCGATTTCGGAAAAGCTGATGGCCGATGGCCTCGCCCCTTCGATGCCCGTCGCCGTGATCGAGAACGCCGCCCGCCCCGAGATGCGGGTGCTGCGCGGGCTGCTCGCCGGACTGCCGGACCTCGTGGAGCGCGAGGCCGTCAAGAGCCCCGCCCTCATCGTCATCGGCGAAGTGACCGCGCGCGATAACGCCGCCGTCGCCGCGCTCGCCCAGACTGCCAAGGAGCAAGCCGCACCATGAAAATCCTCACCGGCAACGACCTGCGCACGGGCGCTGTCACCTGGTGGAACGGCACCGGCTGGTCGCTGTTCGTCGACGACGCGGTCGACGTGGGCGAAGACGCCGAGGAAATCCTCGCCCGCGAGGAAGCTGCGCGCCGCGTCAATGTGCCCTATGCCATCGAGGCGACCATCGATGCCGCCGGCCACGTCCGCCCGGCCCATATCAAGGACCGGGTGCGTGCACTCGGCCCGACCGTCCGGCGCGATCTTGCCGTGCCGACTGCGAACAAGACCGGCTGGGACTGGGTGATCTGATATGTACCGCTATGACCAATACGATAAGGCCATGGTCGACGCCCGCGTCGCCGAATTCCGCGACCAGGCCCGCCGCCGCCTCGAAGGCAAGCTGACCGAGGACCAGTTCAAGCCGCTGCGGCTGATGAACGGGCTCTACTTGCAGCTCCACGCCTATATGCTGCGCGTCGCCATCCCCTATGGCACGATCGATGCGCGCCAGATGGAGATGCTCGCTGACATCGCGGACAAGTATGATCGCGGCTACGGGCACTTCACCACGCGCCAGAACATCCAGTACAACTGGATCAAGCTGGAGGACACCGCGGACGCCCTCGCCGATCTGGCGACGGTCGAGATGCATGCGATCCAGACCAGCGGCAACTGCATCCGCAACATCAGCGCCGATCACTTCGCGGGCGCTGCTGCCGACGAGGTGGTCGACCCCCGCCCCTATGCCGAGCTGATGCGCCAGTGGTCGAGCTTCCACCCGGAATTCACCTACCTGCCGCGCAAGTTCAAGATCGCGGTGATCGCCAGCGAGAAAGACCGCGCGGCGATGCGGCTCCACGATATCGGCGTGCGCATCGTCAAGCGCGACGGCGAGGTCGGCGCGGAGTTCTACGCAGGCGGCGGCATGGGCCGCACCCCGATGATCGCGCCGCTGATCCGCGACTTCGTGCCCATCGACCAGATGATCACCTATGCCGAGGCGTGCCTGCGGGTCTACAACCGCTACGGCCGGCGCGACAACAAGTACAAGGCGCGCATCAAGATCCTCGTCCACGAACTCGGCGCGGCGGAATATATCCGCCAGGTCGAGGAGGAATTTGCGCATATGCTCAGCGTCGGGGTGGAACCGCCGCGCGAGGAGCTGGCGCGGATCGCCGAATATTTCGCCCCGCCCGCCTTTGTCGACGGGCCCAAGACCGTGGACCGCTCGGACCCCGATTTTGCGCTGTGGGTGGATCGCAACACCCACCGCCACAAGCATGACGCCTATGTCTCGGCCGTCATCAGCCTCAAGCCCGCAGGCGGCATCCCGGGCGATGCGACCTCGGAGCAGATGCGCCTCGTCGCTCGGCTGGCGCGCGAATATTCCTTCGACGAGCTTCGGGTGATGCACACGCAGAACCTGCTGCTGCCGCATGTCCGCATCGCCGATCTTCCGGCGGTGTGGCAGGCGCTCGACGAAGCGGGCCTCGGCAGTCCGAACATGGACACGATCGAGGACATCATCGCCTGCCCTGGCCTCGATTACTGCTCGCTCGCCAACGCCCGCTCGATCCCGCTCGCCCAGCGCATCTCGGAACGCTTCGCCGAGACGGGCCGGACCGAAGTGGTCGGCGAACTGAAGCTCAAGATCTCCGGCTGCATCAATGCCTGCGGGCATCACCACGCGGGCCACATCGGCATCCTCGGCGTCGACAAGAAGGGCACCGAGAACTACCAGCTCTCGCTCGGCGGGTCGGAGGCGGAGGATGTCAGCCTCGCCAAGATCACCGGCCCCGGCTTCGACGAGGACGGCGTGATTGCCGCGGTCGAGAAAGTCACCGACGTCTATCTCGCCGCCCGCAGCGATGGGGAGCGCTTCCTCGATACCTACCGCCGCATCGGCATGGAACCGTTCAAGGAGGCGCTTTATGGGTAATGACCTCAAGTCCCCCCTCCTCTTCAGAGGAGGGGCGCGAGACTTGGCGGCTTGCCGCCTAGTCGCAGCGGGGTGGTGTCTTGGCCATTCGTCACCACCCCCAACCCCCTCCTCTGAAGAGGAGGGGGCTATATGACCACCAACCTCGGCACCTCTCCCGACGAGGTCCAGTTCCGCTTCCGCGATGACGAGCCGGTCGATCATGCGACCGTCACGGTCGATTCCTGCTGCGACCAGACCAATGCCACCGCAGTCCGCATCGAGCCGGGTGACGATACGCGGGTGCTGCTGCCGTTCCTCGATCGCCTCGCGCTGGTCGAGGTCAACTTCCCGGCCTTTGGCGACGGGCGCGGCTATTCCTCGGCCCGCATCCTGCGCGAGGCGGGCTTCACCGGCGAACTGCGCGCGGTGGGCGCGGTGCTGATCGACCAGCTCAGCCACATGCGCCGCTGCGGCTTCGACAGCTTCGCCCCCGACAAGCGCCTCGACGAGGAGGACGCGCTGCGCGCCTTCGCGACGTGGGAGAACGTCTACCAGCGTGCTGCGGATGCCCGCCGCACCATCGCGGACAAGCGCCATGAAGCCTGAACTGGAAATCGCCCGCGAAACCCGCGCCCGCGACACGCTCGACCTTGCCCCGCGCTTCACCGAGCATGACGCGGTGCGTTTGAACCGCATGTTCCGCGGCAGCACCACGCAGGAAATGCTGGAGGCGGTGATCCGCGACAACCTCGCGGGCGATCTGGCGGTCGTCTCGAGCTTCGGCGCGGAGAGCGCGGTGCTGCTGCACCTGATCGCGCAGGTCGATCCCAAGGTGCCGGTGCTGTTCCTCGACACCGGCAAGCACTTCCCCGAGACGCTTGCCTATCGCGACCTTCTGGTGGAGCGGCTGGGCCTTAACCTCGTGGTGCTGACCCCCGATCCCGAAGATCTGGCCAAGCGTGACGAGACCGGCCTCAGGTGGTCCTACGATCCCGATGGCTGCTGCGAGATCCGCAAGGTGAGGCCGCTCGAAAAGGCGCTCGCCGGGTTCGATGCGAGCTTCACCGGGCGCAAGGCCTTCCAGGCCAAGACCCGCGCCAACCTGCCACGCTTCGAGGTGGACACCTCGGACGCGCAGGGGCGGCTCAAGATCAACCCGCTGATCGACTGGTCGGCCGAGGACATCGCGGCCTATTTCGAAGCCCACGACCTCCCCCGCCACCCGCTGATCGCGCAAGGCTATCCTTCGATCGGCTGCTCGCCTTGCACCTCGCAGGTCGCAGACGGCGAAGACCCGCGCTCGGGCCGCTGGAAGGGCTGGGACAAGACCGAATGCGGCATCCACAAGCCGGGTGAGGAGCCGTTTCTCTGAGTGCGGCCTAAAGCCAACCCTCGCGCCGATACCACTCGGCAGTCGCCTTCAGCCCCTCCTCGCCGGTAATGCGCGGCTGCCATAGCCCCGGCGGGGGCTTGCGATCGAAGCGGGCGACCCAGTTGGGGTGCGCCATGTAGCCGACACGGTCGGCGGTGAGCTTGGCTCTGTCGCCGCGTGCGAGGCGGTCGGCGGCGGCGGCGGCTTCGAGCACGGCGCGCGGCAGGTGCGGGGCGAAGACCGCGCGCCGCCCCATCGCCTGGCCGATGGCTTGCGCCAGTTCCTTGTGGCTCCACCCGCCCTCGCGCCCGTCATCGGGCTCGTAGATTTGCTTCTTCGTTGCCGCCGTGTGGCCCGTTGCCAGCACCACCAGCAGCCGCGCCAGATCATCCGCGTGAATGATCGAACTCGCCCCGCCCGGCGGCAGGGGCACGAAGCCCAGCCTGGCGGTGCGGAACATCTCGAGATAGTCGACATCGCGCGGGCCATAGACGCCGGGCGGGCGCACCGTGGTCCAGTCGAGCGGGCTCGCCTCGACGAGCGCCTCAGCCTTCGCCTTGGACGCACCGTAGGCCGACAGCTCCGGCTTCCTCGCCGAGAGCGAGGAGACGAACACCAGCCGCTTGACCCCCGCCCCGGCCATGGCGGCGAGGACATTGGCGGTGCCGGTGACATTGGCGACCTCGAACTCGGCTGGGTCGGGCGTGTTGGTGAGCCCCGCGACATGCACCACCGCATCCGCGCCTTGGAGAAGCGCGGCGAGGGCCGCTGTGTCATTGAGGCCGCCGCGCACCCACTCCACGCCCGCCCGCGGAGCCTGCTCGCGGCGGGCGAGCGCGCGGACCGTGTGCCCCTGCGCCAGTGCCTCGTCGAGCACTGCGCTGCCGACAAAGCCGGTCGCGCCGGTGATGGCGAGGATGCTCACAGCAGCACCATGTGGTCGCGGTGGATGACGCAGGAGCGCGGGGCGTAGCCCAGCCGCTCGGCCTGATCCTCGGCGCGCTTGCCGGCGATCAGCTGCATTTCGGCGGCGTCATATTCGGCAAGGCCCTGCGCGAGGCGTTCACCGCGCAAGCTCAGCACGCTGACCAGATCGCCGCGTCGGAACTGGCCCGATACGCCGACGACACCCGCCGCGAGCAGGCTCGCCCCGCCCTTAAGCGCCTCGGCACAGCCCTTGTCGACGCGCAATTCGCCCGCAGGCGCAAGCCGCCCGCCGAGCCATGCCTTGCGCGCCGAAGCCGCGCTTACGGGCAAGAACAGCGTCCCCGTCCCCTCGGCCAGCGCGCGCGTGATCGGCGCGTCATGCGTGCCGTTGAGGATGCCGAGTGCAATCCCCGCCCGCGTCGCGATCTTCGCGGCTTGCAGCTTGGAGATCATCCCGCCTGATCCCAGGCCCGACGACGAGGCACCGCTCGCCATCGCCATCACCTCGGGCGTCACAGCTTCGACCACCGGGATCAGCGTCGCGCCATCCTCGCGCGGATCGCGATCATAGAGCCCGTCCACGTCCGAGAGCAGCAGCACCACATCGGCATTGCCCGCCTGCGCGACGCGGGCGGCCAAGCGGTCATTGTCCCCGAAGCGGATTTCCTCGGTGGCCACGCTATCGTTCTCGTTGATCACCGGGATCACGCCCGCCTCAAGCAGACGGTCGAGCGTTGCCGAGGCGTTGAGATAGCGCCGCCGGTCCTCGAGATCGCCCAATGTCAGCAGCATCTGCGCGGCGGTGATGCCATGCGCGCACAGCGCGCGGCTCCACAGGTCGGCAAGCGCGATCTGGCCCACGGCAGCAGCGGCCTGCGCATCGGCGAGGCTCCCGCGACCGCCCTTGGGCAAGGCCAGCCGCGCCGCGCCCAGCGCAATCGCGCCCGAGCTCACCACGATCACCTGCGCGCCCGCCTGCCGCAGCATCGCGAGATCGCCCGCCATCCGCGTCAGCCAAGCCTCGCGCGGCGCTCCCCCGCCGACCAGCAGCGCGCTGCCGATCTTGACCACGATCCGCCGCGCGGCGGTGATGTCGGCGAGCTTTGTCAGCATGGGCGAGTTACAAGGGCGACCACGCGGGCGAGTCGTCCTCATCCTCGATTTCTTCGGCCTTGGTCTCGGTCGAGGTGGAGGCAGGCAGGTAGCCGAGCACCGCGTCGAGCAAGTCGGGGATCCCCGCGCCGGTCGCGCCGGACACGGCAAAGACCTCCTCCGCGCCCGCTTCCAGCAGTTCTGCGCGATAGGCCTCGACCAGTTCGGCATCGGCAAGGTCGAGCTTGTTGAGCACCACCAGCCGCGGCTTTTCATCGAGGCGGGTGTGTTCCTTGTCGCCGTAAGCTGCCAGTTCCTCCTCGACGATGCGCATCGCTTCGGCGGGGTCGGCGTCCTCGGTGCCGGTGATGTCGATCAGGTGGATCAGCACCCGGCAACGCTCGATATGGCCGAGGAAGCGGTCGCCGATCCCGACGCCGTCCGCCGCGCCCTCGATCAGGCCGGGAATGTCGGCGAGCACAAATTCGCGGCCCTTGTGGCGCACCACCCCGAGCTTGGGCACGAGCGTGGTGAAGGCGTAATCACCCACCTTCGCCTGCGCGTTGGAAACGGCGTTGATGAAGGTCGATTTGCCCGCATTGGGCAGGCCGACGAGGCCCACATCGGCGAGCAGCTTGAGCCGCAGCCACACCCAGGCCTCCACGCCCGGAATGCCATCCTGGTGCTGGCGCGGAGCGCGGTTGGTCGAGGTCTTGTAGGACGCATTGCCGCGCCCGCCCATCCCGCCTTCAAGGAACACGATGCGCTGGCCGACCTCGGTGAAATCGGCGAGCACCTCTTCCTTGTCTTCCGAGAGGATCTGCGTGCCGACCGGAACCTTGATCACCAGCGGCTCGGCCGAGGCGCCGGTGCGGTCCTTGCCCATCCCGTGCTGGCCGCGCGGAGCCTTGAAGTGCTGCGAATAGCGGAAGTCGATCAGCGTGTTGAGGCCCGCGACGGCTTCGAACACGATGTCCCCGCCGCGCCCGCCATTGCCGCCATCGGGGCCGCCATATTCGACATACTTCTCACGCCGGAACGAAACGGCCCCGGGGCCGCCTCCGCCGGACTTCACATAGATCTTGGCCTGGTCGAGAAAATGCATCGCGGGCGCATAGGGAATTTTTGCTGCGATTGCGAGGGCAACCTTCCTCCCCTCCCCTTGAGGGGAGGGGATCGAGGGGTGGGGGCCGCGCCTAGGCGCGGCGCGAGCCTTCGGCCCGCCACCACCCCCAGACCCTCCTCTGAAGAGGAGGGGGAACGCGGTCAGAACCTCGCCTCAACCCCGACCACAGCACTCCGCCCCGGCGAGACGAAGCTGAACACCTGCTCGTAATCCTCGCCAAGCAGGTTCTCGACGCGGGCAAAGGCGCTGAGCGTATCGGTCAGCTTTACCCGCGCGTTGAGGTTGACGAGGGTGTAATCGTCGAGCTGAACCCGCACCGGCACGAAGCTCGGGTCGGTGAAGGCGACATCGGGGGTCTCGCCATTGTAGCGGATCACCAGCGTGGCCGAGGCCTTGTCTTGCGGCGCAGTCCAGGTCAGCGCGGCGCTGGCGATGTGCTGCGGGCGGCGGACTTCCTCGATCCCGTTTTCCTCGGCATCGAGGTAGCTGTAGGCCGCATCGAGGCTCCAATGCGGGTCGATCACGGCGTTGAACGCAACTTCGACCCCTCGCTGCTGGCTAGTGGTGGTGCGGTTGGACGGCGTGGCAATGAAGTTCGGCGGGGGGAAGGTGGTGAAGATTTCGCTCTCCAGCTCGCTGTCGAAATAGGTCACCGAAAGCGTGGCGAAAACATCGAGATAGGCAATGCCCTGATCCACGCCCACTTCCCACCCGGTCGACTTCTCCGGGCGCAGCGCGGCATTGCCGATGAAGCGGCCATCGACGAAGCCGTAGAGCTCGAAGAAGCCGGGGTTCTTGACCCCGCTCCCCCCCGCCGCGCGCAGCCGGGTGCTGTCGGTGATGCGCCAGCCCGCGCCGAGGCGGAAGGTGGTGGCGTCGGCGAACAGATCGTTGAAATCGTGGCGGATCGCCGCCGAGAAATCGAACGCGTCGCGGCTGTAGCGATATTCGCCCACGAGCCCGACCTGCTCCACCGCGCGCCGTCCGGTGAACCCGCCGCTGGCCGCGAGCGCGTTGCGGAAGCTTTCGCGCTCGTAATCGGCGGCGAAGGTCAGGTTGTGTTCGTCGGCAATCCGATAGGCGGTGACATAGGACGCCTTGACCCGGTCGCCTTCGCTGGCTGAGGTCAAGCCGAAGGGGCTGTCGGTCTGGCGGTCGACTTCGGCGACCTGCGCCGAGAGATCATGCGTCCAACGCCCCTCCAGCACCTCGGCCCGCGCGCCGACGAGGGCATAGACCGCCTCGTTGACATAGCCGACCCCGGGGCTGTCGATGATGAGGCCGAAGGTGGGGCTGGCGGGGTCGAAATCGCTGTCGTTGCTCTGCCCCTCGGTGCGGATAAAGCGGGCGGCGGCGCGCAGGGTGAGGGTGTCGCTCACTGCCACGCTGCCCTTGCCCGAGACGGTGTAGCTGTCGCGGCCGATGTCGCGGGTGCCGCCACGTGCGTTGGGCTGGCCATCGGTGCTGACCACCACGGCCGAGAGCGCTGCGTCCCAGCCCTGCCCCACATATCCGTAGCGCGTCGCGCCGTTGATGGTGCCTTGCGTGCCACCTTCAAGCCGCGCGGCAAATCCAGCCTGATCGATGCCGCTGGCGCTTTCATAGGCGACCACCCCGCCGATTGCGTCCGAGCCATAGAGCGCCGATTGCGGCCCCCGCAGCACTTCGAGCCGCGCACCGGGTTCGGCTTGCAGCGTGCCGATATCGAACTCGCCACCGAACGGATCGGAGACCTCGATCCCGTCGACCAGCACGAGCACGTGGTTCGCCTCCGAGCCGCGCAGACGTATCTGGGTCTGACCCGCCACGCCCGCGACCGCGACGCCGGGGACATCGCGCAGCACGTCGGCGATGTCGCGGGTCTGGCGCTGGTCGAGCTGTTCGGCGGTGATGACGAGGGCCGAGCCCGTATAGTCTTCCGGATAGAGCCTGTCGCGCGAGCGCGACGCACTGACGAGGATGTCGGTGCGCCTCGTATCGGCGAAAATGATGGGCGGCCCGTTGTCTTGCTCGCCATCATCCTGCGCCACCACCGGCGCAGCCCAAACCAGCGCCGCCGCAGCGACGCTTCCCAAATATGCAAAATTCTTCACGGATTCCTCCCGTCATCAGCAACATGGTGGCCGCGAGGGAAGCTCCCTCAAAGCCCAGCGATGTCGCTCACAACGAAAGTCTGTTTCCGCGCCTGGCCAACCCCTGAACCAAGCAAAGAGCGACACGCCCCGGTCGGTCTCCTGGCTCACGGATCGCTGCATGGGATGCTCGCCTTCCCGGATGGTCCGAAGACCCCCAGTGGCTGCCCTTCGAAAAGGGAGCGCACCCCACACTCACCGCTTACAGTTGCAGGGACAGCTGCGGAATCGAACCGCATTCCCGTTACCGAAACGCGTCTTGTTGTTAGGCGCTCGCCTCCGCGAGCGCAATATCCTCGCTCTCACGCCCTGCGGGCGGGTGACCCGCCTGCGGCGGTTCAGCTTCGCTTCCGCTGCGGGCGCGCGTTCGCGCTTGCGGCCCTGCGGGCCGTTACAGCGCCAGAACGCGAGGTAGAGGGGAAACCCTCGCCGCGAAGCGCCGCAAGGCCGAACGGCCGCCGCCGCTTATGCGGCGAAGCCAAGGCAGACGGACGTCCGCCGCCCGTCGCTTGAGGGCCAAAACAAAAAAAGCCACCAGTGAAACGCAAAAGGCCTTCCCCGCGGGGGGAAGGCCTTTTGCGTTGCACTGGTGGAGCCGAGGGGGATCGAACCCCTGACCTCGTCATTGCGAACGACGCGCTCTCCCAGCTGAGCTACGGCCCCGTTCCAGTTTTCGCGAGGCCCGCCGCCCCGTCAGGGGTGCGGGCGAGCGCGCGCATTAGCGAGAAGCGCATGGGCTTGCAACGGCGTTTTTGAGCCGCTGCCCTGCCCGCCCCTACTTGCCGCCCGCGCCCAAGGTGCCCGGCGCAATCGGCTGCACCACGGGCTGCGAGGTGACGCCTTCGGTCACCGGGATGACCGGCACCGGCAGCCCGGTTTCCGGGTCGATCACGGTCTGCGCGACACCCGGGCCCGGCTCGGGCGCGAGGCCGGCGCGGTGCTGCTGCACCGCCACCCATCCGGGCTGCGAGGCGCCGAACAGCGTCCCCCACTTGGCGTCCCACTCGGCCGAGGCGCGCTGGTAGGCTTCGTATTCGTCGAAGAACTGCTCGAAGGGCACCATCAGCCCGTCGAAATTGGCCTGCGCGAAGGCGAGCGGATCGGTCGGCGGCGTGATCAGTGCGCGGTTCGCCATCTCGAGCGCGGCGCGGCAGAACCCGGCGCGCGCGGCAGGCTCGGCGAAGAAGTTGTAGACCTGCGTGGTGTAGCCGTCGCGCGCGATGATTGCGTCGCGCTTGACCTTGAAGCGGCTGGTGTAGGTCTTCTCGATCCGGTCGTTGACCGCCTTCAGCGAGCGCACGTTGTTGGTGAGGAAACCGCGGTAGCCATCAAGGATCGGCTGATACTCGGGCGCGAGGCAGTTCAGCGCGGCGACATTCCAGGCCGAGCGCAGGTTCCAGACCAGCTGGTCGTTCGAAAGGTTCGAATTGACCGTGATGCGCCGCCCGTCAGGCCCCTTGGCAGGCATGGTCATGACATAATGCGCGCCGCCCGGGGGGAGCGGGCGATAGGGAACAGCCTCGACCACCTGCGGCGGCGGGGGCGGCGGGGGCGGCGGCGGCGGGGGCGGCGGCGCGGGGGTGGCGCAGGCGCCGAGGATCGCGGCGCCGACCGCCAGCGTGGTGATCGCAAGACCGAAGGGTGTGCGCGTGGTGACGGCGTGAGGCGTGTCGGAAGGCGAGTGCGGAGCGGCGCTCATCAGTTGTGTCTCTCTCGTGCTGCGGTCTGTGGATGCCGCGTGGAGGCCACAATGGGCCCGCGCGGCTTGCTCCAGCCTGAAGGCCCCGCGATAGCCGCCCCGGCTAACAAAGCAAATGCCCGGAACCTGCGGAAAGGCCCCGGGCATTCGACATTTCAACATCCGTGCGGCAGGCCGAAGCCCGCTGCGGCAAGCGCTTACTCGCGCCAGTTACTCGCGGTTGCCAAGGAAGCTGAGCAGGAACTGGAACATGTTGATGAAGTCCAGATAGAGGTTCAGCGCGCCCAGCACCACGGCCTTGCCGGCAAATTCGGTGCCGCGCAGATACTGGTACTCGTTCTTCAGGCGCTGCGTGTCATAGGCGGTGAGACCCGCAAAGATCAGCACACCGATGAAGCTGATCGCGTAGTGGAACGCGGGGCTCTGCAGGAACAGGTTGATCACCATCGCCACGATCAGGCCGACGAGGCCCATGATCAGGAAGCTACCCATGCCCGACAGGCTCTTCTTGGTGGTGTAACCCCACAGCGAGAGGCCCGCGAAGGCCGCCGCGGTGGCGAAGAAGGTCGTGGCGATCGAGCCCCCGGTATAGACGAGGAAGATCGACGAAAGCGACAGACCCATCAGCGTGGCAAAGCCCCAGAACATCAGCTGGAGCGTGCCGGTGCTGAAGCGGTTCGCGCCGAGGCTCATCGCAAAGACGATGGCGAGCGGCGACAGGCCGACAACCCAGCGCAGGGCGCTGAAGTGGATCGTTTCGGCCATGCCGCTGGTGAAGGCCAGCAGCGCGACAATCCCGGTCAGCAGGATGCCCGAGGTCATGTAGTTGTAGATCGAGAGCATGTGCTTGCGCAGGCCCTCGTCAAAGGTAACGCGGCCGTCGACATCGCCTCCGGCGCGCGGCACGGAGCCGAAGCGCTGCGCATTGCGCGAGGGGTCATTCCAGTCAGCCATTGTGAAACCCTTAGCCTTTCATCATGGAGCGCGGAAAAAGCCCGCGCTCTCCGGTGAGGCGAATATCGGTGTTTCCCTGGCGTTTTTCAAGCGAAACCGGATTGCAAAGCGTGCAATCTGTTCAGTTGAACGCCTGTTAATCTTAATTCGACCGGGACAGCGCCGCACCCTTGTCGCGCGTGGCGGCCAGCGTCCGGGCCAGCAGGCGGCGCAGCGCCGCGCCCTCGTCGAGCACGTTGAGCCCCTCGCGGGTCATTCCGCCGGGGCTGGCGACACGGTCGGCAAGGATTGCGGGCGACGCGTCGGAGGCTGCGGCGAGCGCCGATGCGCCCTCGACCGTGGCGAGCGCAAGGGCTGCGGCGGTGGTCTCGTCGAGCCCGAGGTCGATGGCCGCGCCCGCAAGCGCGTCGATGAAGCGGTAGACGAAGCCCGGCCCCGATCCGGCGAGCGCGGTGACGAGATCGAACTGCGTCTCGTCGCCAAGCCACACGGCGCTGCCGAGGGTGTCGAACAGCGCGAAGGCGGCGTCGCGCGCGTCGGCGTCCAGCCCGCGCTCGGCAAGGATGACGGGCGACTTGTTGATGCGCGCCGCGAGGTTGGGCATCACCCGAATATGGCCTGCGCCTTGCGGGAAGGCTGCGGCAAGCTGGTCGAGGGTGATCCCTGCGAGCAGCGAACAGACCGTGCGGCCCTCGGTGAGACCCTGCAGCCCCGGCCCCAGCGCCCCCAATTGCTGCGGCTTGAACCCGAGCAGCACCGAATCATGCGCGCCCGGTACCTCTGCCGCATCGCGGTAGAGCGCAACGCCGTCCGGTGCCTCGGGCAGCGCGGGATCCAGCACGGAAAAGCGCGCCGGATCCTCGCCCGCTGCCAGCCACCCGGCGAGCATCGCCCCGCCCATGTTGCCGCAACCGATGAGGAGAAGGTGGTCCATGCGCTCTAGAGCACTTTCCTACCATTCTGACCCACCCTGATCGCGTCAGGAAGTCTGCTGGACAGGAGTGGTGCGCAGCAGGGGCTGGTTGCCCCTGCAAGCGTCGCGACGCAGCCAGCGGGCTTCCTGACGCGACCCCGAAGGGGCGGGCCGATTTTGGCCCAGCGCGGCGTCTCCCCTCGTTCACTATGCTTCGGCATGGCTCGCTCGTCGTTCCTTGCCCTGGGCCAAAATCGGCTCCGTCAGGGTGGGCCAGAATGGTAGGAAAGTGCTCTAAGGCGCGTATCAGGCCTCGCCCGCCGCGTCGACCATTGCCGCATCGAGCGCCTCGCGCGGGGTCTTGCCGCCCCACAGCACGAACTGGAAGGCGGGGTAGAAGCGGTCGCATTCATCGATCGCGCTCTCGACCAGCGCCTGCGCCATGTCGAGGCTCAACCGCCCATGATCGCCGAGCAGCGCGCCATGGCGGTAGAGCAGCACGTCGCCGTTGGACCAGATATCGAAGTGCCCGAGCCACATCTGTTCGTTGACGAGGCACAGCAATTCATAGGCCGCAGCGCGCTTGTCGTCCGTCACGCGGATGTCGGGCAGGCACAGGAACTGGAGCACGCTGTCCTCGGCCCGCCAGATCGCGCGCAGCTGGTAATTGGCCCAGCTGCCCTGCACCTCGCCGGTCATTTCGTCTTCCGAGACCATCTCGCACGGCCACCCGCGCGCCGCGAACAGGCTGGCGAGCATGTCGACGGGGGCGGCATCGTCCTCGGCGGAATAGTCCATGTTTGCGGCTCTCACGGGCGGGCACCTTGGAGGTTCAGGGGCGCAAGCGGAAGGGGGCGGTTCACCATCGGAGCGAGGGATGGACGCTTGAGGGGGCGATTGGCAATCGCTCACGTCAGAGCGGCTGGGGAGAACCGGACAAGCTTGTGCAAAGCCTGTGCAAAGAAACCCGTGGACGCTACTTAAGCGGCTGAACCGCTTCACCTTCTTCGCTCGTCCAGAGGAAGACATCCATGCCCTTCTTCTTCAATTCGCGCACCAGCGCCTCGGCCTTGTCACGGCTGGCGACGGGGCCGACGACGAGGCGGTTGGTCGCCCCCCAGCGCGCGGTATAGGCCTTGTAAGGCGCGAGCGGCTTGCCCGCCTCCTTGGCTATCCGCCGCCAGTCGAAGGCGAGCGCATCGACCTTCTTGCCGGCCGCCACCTGCACCCAGACGCGGCTGGGGTGGACGGGCTTGGGTGGCTCCTTGGGCTTGGGCTTCGGCTTTTCGGCGGGCTTGGCAACCGGAGGCGGCGGCGGGGTCTCGCGCTTCACCTCGATTCGCGTGAGGTCGACCGCATCGCCCGACACGCGCGCATCAGCGGACGGCGCGCCGAGATCGGCGAAGACATCGGCGACTCGCTCCACCGGACGCGGCGCGGGCGCCTGGGTTGGCGCAGGCGCGGTGCTGACGGCGACCGGGGTGACCGTCGCCACCCGCGCACCATCGGGTGCAGGCTGGCTGCCGATCGACGAAGCCGGAACCGGCGCAGCGAAGACCGTCGTTGACGGCGGCGGGGTGGGAACAGCCGCAGCGACCTGCGCAGGCCGCGTACCCAGCGGCGCGCCGGTGGGCGCGAGGCGGCTGTCGGCACGCTCCTCGACGGCGAAGCGCGCGAGGCGCGGATCGTCACGGCCGATGTCCGCCGAGCGCGGGAAGATCCCGAGGTTGGCCGCTGCCGCCTGCTGCTGCTTCGTGAGGCGCGGCATGTAGCCGAGATAGGGCACCAGCCGGGTCGCGATGTCGCGCGGCATGACCTGCTCGACGATCAGCGCCGCGCGCTCGCTCTGACCCATGATCGCCAGGCCGAAGGCGCGGGCGCGCTGCGCGGCGAGGTCGCGGCGGTCGAGCAGCGGGCGCAAGCTGTCCTCGAAGCGCGAATTATTGCCTGCAATGGCATAGCTCACTGCCAGCCGCCGCCGTGCCTCGTCATTGGCCGGATCGATTTCGAGCGCGCGCAGGTAGGCGGTCTGCGCGGCGGGCTGTTCGCCCACCAGATCAAGGCTCAGCGCGCGGTCGGTCAGCACGGCGCGTTCGTCCGCCCCGGCAGCGAGCGCGCGGTCGAACTGCACCAGCGCCTCGCCCGCACGGCCCGCGCGCAGGTAGACCGCGCCGAGCCCGAGCGCCACGTCGGGGTGGCCGGGGTCGACTTCGGCGGCACGCCCGAAGAAGCCGATCGCAGCCTCGAGATCATCGACGCCGAGCGCCGCCTGCCCGGCCTCGACCAGCGCGGTGCGATCGCGCGGGGTCTTGGCGAGCGCCACCAGCGCGCGGTTCAACCGCTGGACTTCGGGCGACGGCAGCGCCTGCACCACCGGCCGCGAGACAATCTCCTGCGCCGCCGCGCTGCCCGCAGGAAACCACGCGGCGCCGAACGCCACAGCACACAGAACAGAAATGCGCGACACCATCATGCGTGCTCTATCATCCGCTCCGCCGCCCGCCAGCGGGGTTGCGACGCGGCGCGGCGGGCGCGCGGTTACTGGTTGTTCTGGCGGCCGAGGAAGCGCGGAATGCTGAGCGCCGGGCTGTCTTCGCCCTCCTCGTCCTCGTCATCGTCACGCGCGGTGCTGCGCGACAGGTTGGCCATGCGCTCGAACAGGGTGCTGCCGGCACCGCCGCCGCCCCCATCGCCGCCAGTGTCTCCGCCCAGCAACCCGCGACGCCGCCCGCCGCCGAGCCGGGCCTCGACCGGGCGGTCTTCGGCAGCCAGACGGTCGGCACTGGCGAGGAGATCGTCCTGTTCGGGCCCTTCATCCCCGGCATCACCACCGGCGGCATAGCCATCGTCGAGTTCGAGCGCTTCGCCCTCGTCCTCATCCGCAGCCGGGGCGGCCGCGCCGTAGCCGTAGCTCCCGGCATCCTCGCCGCCGCGCAGGCCTGCGAGCGGATCGACGATCCCGTCGACATCGTCCTCGTATTCGTCGCCATAGCCGTCACCGGCCTGCATGCCGGTAAGTTCGAAGGTCGCACCCCCTGCTTCGGCGGCGACATCGATCTCTTCCTCGTCAGCCTCGGCCAGATCGAGCGTGTCCTCGTCGTCAAAGGGTGCCGGCGGGGTGAGTTCGAAGGTCGGCGCGGGCACCGGCTCGGGTGCTACGACAGGGATCGGAGCGGCGCCGAAACCGTCATCGTCCGACAATTCGAGCACCGGCCGCTTGGGCGCACGCGCGGCGCCGAGCGAGATCGATTGGGTGCGCTCGGACTGGCCGATGGCGCTCTGCTCGATTCCCGTCGCGACCACCGAGACGCGGATCTTGCCCTTGAGGTCGGGGTTGAAGGCCGAACCCCAGATGATGTTCGCGTCTTCGTCGACCAGTTCGCGGATGTGGTTGGCGGCCTCGTCAACCTCGAGCAGGCGCATGTCCTCGCCGCCGATGATCGAGATGATGACGCCCTTGGCGCCGGCCATGCTGACGCCGTCGAGCAGCGGGTTGGCGATGGCTTGCTCCGCCGCGTCGAGCGCACGGTTCTCGCCCTCGCCCTCGCCGGTGCCCATCATCGCCTTGCCCATCTCGCTCATCACCGAGCGCACGTCGGCAAAGTCGAGGTTGATGAGGCCCGGCATCACCATCAGATCGGTGATCGAGCGCACGCCCTGCTGGAGCACCTCGTCGGCAAGCTGGAAGGCTTCCTTGAAGGTGGTTTCCGCCTTGGCGACCAGGAACAGGTTCTGGTTGGGGATGACGATCAGCGTGTCGACGTGGTTCTGCAGTTCCTCGATGCCCGCCTCGGCGGCGCGCATGCGGCGAGTGCCTTCGAACAGGAACGGCTTGGTGACCACGCCCACGGTCAGCACGCCCATGCGGCGCGCGGCTTCGGCGATGACGGGCGCGGCGCCCGTGCCGGTGCCCCCGCCCATCCCGGCGGCGATGAAGCACATGTTGACGCCTTCGAGCGCCTTTTCGATTTCGGCCACGGTTTCTTCGGCGGCCGCCTTGCCCACTTCGGGCCGCGCGCCCGCGCCGAGGCCGCCGGTGATGTCCGGCCCGAGCTGGATGCGCTTTTCCGCCGGCGAGGTGCTGAGCGCCTGTGCATCGGTGTTGGCGACGATGAACTCGACACCCTCGATCTCGGCCGCGATCATGTTGCCGATCGCGTTGCCCCCGGCCCCGCCGATGCCGATCACGGTGATGCGGGGACGCAGGTCGTCGCTCGCTGCGGGTCCGATATTGATGCTCATCAGCTGGTCCTCCAGGCGCGGAAGCGGGCTATATTTGCCCATGCCCCCACATGTATCGTCTGTGACATAATCACGGCACACATTTTATAGCGTCAAAACCCTTATCCACAGCATCGGACCGCGAAAACCAATGCGCGCCGCGGCGTAAAGGGGGCACGGGCTGGCTCAGAAATACTCCTTCAGCGCCCGGAACAACCGCGAAAGCAGTGCCATGAAGCCGCTCTCGCGCGAGAAGGCGCGGTAGACCCCGGCGCGCCCCGCGCCCACCGCGCGGATATCGACCGGGTCGTCAGCGGCGTAGAGACACAGCCCGGCCAGCGTCGCAAATCCCGGCGCGTGGTGCGCTTCGGGCATGCCGGCAAGCTGTGGCGGACGGCCAAGCCGCACCGGCTGGCCAAGGGCACCCTGCATGAAATCCGCCATCCCGGCAAGCTCGGCTCCCCCGCCGGTGAGCACCACCTGCCCTGCCCGCGCACCCGCAAAGCCCATGGTCTTGAGCGCCTTGCCGATCTCACCGGTGAGCACGCCCAATTGCTGGGTGACGACCGCGATCAGCTCGGCGCGCACGATGCGGTTCTTGTCATCCGCCCCGCGCGCAAGTGGGCCGACGGGTGCGCCACCCTCGCCGCCCTCGCCGCCGGTTTCCTGGGGCCCGTTGACCGGGACCAGCTCGCGGTGATCGGTCGGGCTGGCAATCGCCGAACCCGCAACGCATTTCAGCCGCTCGGCCTGCGAGCGGCGGATGCCGAAGCTCGAGGCAATCGCATCGGTGATCGAGCCCGACCCCATCGGGATCGCGTGGAGCCCCAGCAGCATCCCGCCGGCAAACACCGCGACATTGGTGATGTCCGCCCCGATCTCGACCAGCGCGACGCCAAGCTCGCGCTCTTCGGGCGTGAGGCAGGCGTGCCCGGCGGCGAGCGGCGCGGCGACCACGCCCTCGACCTCGAGATGCGCGTTCTGCACCGCTTCGGTGAGGTTCCTGACCGGCGCGCCGTCGGCCAGCATCACGTGGATATCGACCCCCAATCGCTCGGCATGAAGCCCGCGCGGATTGGCGACACCGTGCGCGCCGTCGAGGGTGTAATGCGCCGGCTGGGCGTGGAGCACCTTGCGGCCATCGGGCTGGATCATGTCCTGCGCCTCGACCAGCAGCGCCTCGACATCCTCATCCTCGATCCGCCGCCCGCCGATCTCGATATCGACCGCGACAACGTGGCTCGCCAGCCCCGCCCCGGCGCAGGCGATCCACACGCTGCGGACCGGGGTGTTGGCGCTTTTCTCGGCGCGCTCGACCGCATCGCGGATCGCGTGGGCGGCGGCAGCCATGTCGGTGACATAGCCGCGCTTGACCCCGGCGCTGGCGCGGTGGCCGGAGCCCAGCACCTGAAGGTCACCGCTCTCGGTCTCGCCCATGATCATCGCGCTGATGCGGAAGGACCCGATATTGACCGCAGCATAGGTGCGCGCGAGGCGGCGTTGTGCGGCAGTAGGCTTGGAGGCCATCAGGTGGTCTCCCCCTGCTCTTCCGGGCCTGCGACGACCTTGGGCTTGCCCACCGCATCGGGCAACCGCATGTAGAGCCGCGGCGGGGAGCGCATGTCGAAAGCGATCACCTTGCCGCCCAGCAGCCGGTTCTTGCCGTCCAATCGCGCGAACTTCACCAGCGCCGTGGCCGCCTCGACCTCGCCTTCGGGGAGCGCGAGCAGCTGGCCGGTGGTGAAGGTCAGGTTCCAGCGCCGGTTGCCGACCCATTCGGCCGCCTCGACCTTGGGTGCAAGGGCGGGCGCGGCGGCGAGCAGCGTCTCGAGCGCGCGCGCCTGCTTGCCCGCTCCGGGCCCGGCGAGCCGCAGCATCCCCTTGGTCTTTTCCGGCGCGATCGGTTCAAGCTCCTTGCCGGTGGCATCGATCAGCATCAGCCGGTCGGGCTTTTCGAGCACGGCGTGCGGCATGCGCTCGACGATGTCGATGGCCAGGGTATGCGGCAGCTGGATCGAGACCCGCGCGTCCTTGACCCAGGGCAGCGCGCGCAGTTCTTCGCGCAGGGCGGCGACATCGACATCGGGCATGGCGCGGTTGCGCTGGGCGAGGACGCGGGCATAGACCTGCTGCTCGTCCATCCGGCTGGTGCCGGTGACGCGCACGTGGCGCACCTCGAAGCCGGCATCGGCGGCAATCGCGGCGACCTGCGCCTGCGCCAGCGCGGGCACGCCCGCAAGGCTGGCGATGACCGCGGCGATCCCGACGCCCGCGCCGATAATCATCGCGAGCCAGATGCGGCTCCACTGTTCCTCGGTGAAGGGGAGGAAGCCCATGATGCGGTCGATCACGCCGCTCGCGCCCCTGTGCGCCTTGCGCACGGTGACCGCGCGGCTCTGCGCCTTCGCCGCGCGGCGGACGCCGGAGGTGCCGTTACGCCGGATTTGCTGCGCCATGCGTGCCTCCCTTTTTCAGACCGTGGACCCGAAGCGCCTCGGCGCAGAGCATCTCGACGAGGTCGGCATAAGCGATCCCGCAGCCCGCCGCCTGTTCGGGGACGAGGCTGAGCGGCGTCATGCCCGGCTGGGTGTTGGTCTCGAGCACGAAGAGCCCATCCTCGCCCGCCTCGTCATCCCAGCGGAAATCGGTGCGGCTGGTGCCGTGGCAGCCCAAGACCTGATGCGCCTTGACCGCATAGGCTTCGCACAGTGCGGTGATCTCGGGCGGGAGTTTCGCCGGGAAAATGTGCTCGGTGCGCCCGGCGGTGTACTTGTTCTCGTAATCGTAGAAGCCGCTCGCAACGATCAGTTCGGTGACGCCGAGAGCGCGAGGGCCATCGGGGCCGTCGAGCACGGCGGCGGTCAGCTCGCGGCCCTTGATGAAGGGTTCAGCGAGGAGTTCGGCGAATTCCTGCCACGGGCCTTTGGCGTCCGGGCTGATCGGGTTGCCGACATTGCTGTCGGCGGTGACGATGGCGACGCCTACCGAGGAACCCTCGTTGACGGGCTTCAAGACGTAGGGGCGCGGCAGCGGGTCGCGTTCGTAGAGCTCCTCGCGCGTCACGATCCGCCCGCCGGGCATGGGGATACCGTGCGGCACCAGCGCCTGCTTGGTCAGCTGCTTGTCGATCGCGATAACCGAGGTGGCGAGGCCGGAATGCGTATAGGGTAGCCCCATCAGGTCGAGCATCCCCTGCACCGTCCCGTCCTCACCCGGAACGCCGTGGAGCGCGTTGAAGACGACATCGGGCTTGGCCTCATGGAGCCTGAGGGCGACGTCGCGCCCCATGTCGATCCGGGTGACGCGATGCCCCTTGCTCTCGAGCGCATCGGCCACACCCGAGCCGCTGGTGAGCGACACCTGCCGCTCGTTCGCCCAGCCGCCCATCAGGACTGCGACGTGGAGTTTACCGGCACTTGTCATTGCACACTCTCATACAGCGCTGGCTGCGCTTCGATCACATCTTGTGAGACGCCTTCGTCCCATGGGAAAAGCCCGCTAGCGGCACCGGGCCACACAATCTGATAAAACCCTTCGACGTCCACCCCGCGCTGTGTGCGGTGATACCAGAGTGCCCAGCCGAGGTGTTCCTTGATCGCCTCACCGTTTGTGCACCACCTCGCAATGCAATCATGTCCCTCCAGAAGGTCATGGATGCGCAATCCATCGCTCAGCACGAGGCCCTCTGCGCACTGTCGACAGATTTCGTTGATCATGAAATGCATGATCTCCCGGCCCAGGCCGTAGACCAGCACTTCGGGCTGCCCGACGCTTACCGGCAATCCGACCGAATAAGCGAAATCGATTTCCTTGAGCTCCTCGTCCCAGATCAAAAGGACGTGGCATCCATGCTCGGCGATGTCCGCAAGGCATTTCTGCTCCTCGGGATCAAGGACTGGCGACTGGTTCATGGCCGACCTACCCGCTGAATTTCCCATTCGAGGCTCACGCCCGTCTGCGCATAGACCTTGTCGCGCACCATCTCGCCCAGCCCTTCGATGTCGGCGCTGGTGGCGGTGCCGGTGTTGATGAGGAAGTTGGTGTGCTTCTCGGAGACCTGCGCGCCGCCGAGGGTGAGGCCGCGGCAGCCGGCGCGGTCGACCAGTTCCCACGCCTTGTGGCCGGGCGGGTTTTTGAAGGTCGATCCGCCGGTCTTGGTGCGCAGGGGCTGGCTCGCCTCGCGCGCGGCGGCGATGCGGTCCATTTCGACGCCTATGTCCACCGGATCGCCGGGGTGTCCCCGGAACCGCGCCGATACTACGATCGCCCCATCAGGCAGCGCCGAGTGGCGGTAGGAGTAATCGAGTTCTTCGGCGGTCAGGGTGATGAAGCTGCCGTCATGCAGGATCACCGCGCAGTCGAGCAGCACATCGGCCACCTCGCGCCCATAGGCACCGCCGTTCATGCGCACGAAGCCGCCGACCGTGCCGGGGATGCCGCGCAGGAATTCGAGCCCCGCGATTCCGAGGTCGCGCGCGGTCGAGGCGACCAGAATTCCGCTCGCCCCGCCGCCGCAGGTGAGTTCCAGCTCGCCGGTGTGCTCGACCTTGGCGAAGCTCTTGCCGAGCCGCACGACCACGCCGGGCACGCCGCCGTCGCGCACGATCATGTTCGAGCCGAGGCCCAGCGCCATCACCGGAATCTCGCCATCGAGGCGTTCGAGGAAGGCCTTGAGATCGTCCATGTCGGCAGGCTCGAACAGCCAGTCGGCCGGCCCGCCGGTCTTGAACCATGTGTAGGGCGCGAGCGGGGCCTTGCAGGTGAGCTTGCCGCGGATGCCGTCGAGCGGCACGGGCGCGCTCACCGCGCCTTCGACCGCACAGGTCGGGGCCGAGCCATTATCGCCGAGATAGGTGTCGCCCGGCTGGTTCATGCCGCCTGCGCCTCCCGGCTGGCGGCGATCGCAGGCGCGAGGCCCGCCGCCCACTTGGTGATGTCGCCCGCGCCGAGGCACACCACGAGATCGCCCGGCTGCACCTCGCGGCTGAGCGTTTCCGCCAGCGCCTCCGCCCCCGCGATCTCGCGCGCCGCGCGGTGCCCGCGCGCCTTCATGCCCGCCACCAGCGCGGCGTGGTCGACGCCCTCGATCGGCTCCTCACCTGCGGGATAGACCGGGGCGACATAGGCGATGTCGGCGTCGTCGAAGCAGGACTGGAAGTCGTTCATCAGGTCCTTGAGGCGGCTGTAGCGGTGCGGCTGGGCGACTGCGATCACGCGGCCACCGGCAGCCACCGCCTCGCGCGCGGCGCTGAGCACGGCGCGGATTTCGACCGGATGGTGGGCGTAATCGTCGATCACGGCGACCTTGCCGCCCGCCAGCTCGACCGAGCCGACCCGGGTGAAGCGCCGCCGCACGCCGCCAAAACGGGCGAAGCCGGTGCGGATCACTTCGTCGCTGCAGCCCATTTCAATGGCGACGGCAATCGCGGCGAGCGCGTTCTGGACATTGTGGCGGCCCGGCATGGGCAGGTGCACGCCCTCGATCCGACGATCATGCTCGCCCCGCTGACGCACGATCACGTCGAAGCGGTTGCCCCCGTCTTCCGAGGCGATGTTGACCCCGCAGATATCGGCCTGAAGCGAGAAGCCGTAAGTCACCACCTTGCGATCGCGCACCTCGCCGATCACCGCCTGCACGACAGGGTGGTCCACGCACAGCACCGCCGCGCCATAGAAGGGCACGTTGTGGATGAACTCGACGAAGGCTTCCTTGACCCCGTCGAAATCGCCGTAGTGATCCAAGTGCTCGGGATCGATATTGGTGACGACCGCGATGGTGCCATCGAGGCGCAGGAAGCTGCCGTCGCTCTCGTCGGCTTCGACCACCATCCAGTCGCTGTCGCCAAGGCGGGCGTTGGAGCCATATTGTTCGATGATCCCGCCATTGATGACCGTGGGGTCGATCCCGCCTGCATCGAGCAGGGTGGCGATCATCGAGGTGGTGGTGGTCTTGCCGTGGGTGCCCGCCACCGCGACGGTCGACTTCAGCCGCATCAGCTCGGCCAGCATCTCCGCGCGGCGCACCACCGGGACGCGGGCTTCGAGCGCGGCGGCGACTTCGGGGTTGGTGCGGCGCACCGCGGTCGAGGTGACGACGACCGCGACGCCTTCGACGTTCTCGGCCTTGTGGCCCACGTGCACGGTGATCCCGCGCGCGCGCAGCCGCTCGACACTCACGCCTTCGGCGATGTCAGAGCCCTGCACGCTGTAGCCCAGGTTGTGCATCACCTCGGCGATGCCCGACATGCCGATCCCGCCGATGCCGACGAAGTGGATGGTGCCGATATCGGTGCCGACGCCCTTCATGCCGCGTTCTGCTCCTCGGTCTTTTCGCCGCCCGCCGTCACGGTCGAGGCGCGAGTGCGCAGACGGGTGGCGGCAGAGGCCGGTTCGCCCACGCGGATCACGTCCATCAGATCGATGCCGCTCATGCTCTCGACCAGATCGGCCAGGTCCTTCGCCGCATCGGGCCGACCGCAGTTGAACGCGCAATGCGCCGCGTTGGCGAGGCTGCCGGGAGATTGCGCAATCGCCTGAATCTGGCGAGCGATATCCTTGGCAAGCCGTGCAAAAATGTCTGACTGCTTGCGCATCAATTCGTTGCCGTCCTGCCCAAGTGGACGAGGATCCTTGATCGTTTCAGGCGGCTGCTTGATCACCCGTGCCCCGCCCGCCTTGACCATCTCACGCGTGTTGGCGGTCTGGTGATCGTCGGTTGCGATTGGCAGCGGGATCAGAATCGCCGGGCGCCCCACTGCGGTCAATTCGGCAATGGTCGAGGCGCCCGCTCGCCCGATGAAAAGATGCGCATCAGCCAGCCGCTCGTGCATATCCTCAAAATAGGTTCCGAGTTCGGCCGGAATGTTATGCGCAGCATAGCGCGCACGAACCGCTTCCAAATCTTCGGGACGGCATTGTTGGGTGACCTGAAGCCGTTCACGCAAGGGAGGCGGAAGCATCGCCAGACCATCAGGAACCACTTCGGATAGAATCCGCGCGCCTTGCGAGCCGCCGGTGACAAGGATGCGCAGCAGGCTCTCCTCAGTGAAGGCGGGGAAGTCCTGTTCGCGCAGCGCCAGCACTTCGGCGCGCACCGGGTTGCCGACCAGATGGACCTTGGGCTCGTGCTTGGGGCTGAGGCGGTCGACCTTCTCGTAGGAGGTAGCAATCGCATTGACCCGCCCCGCCAGCAGCCGGTTGACGCGGCCCAGCACGGCGTTCTGTTCGTGGACGATGCTCGGCAGCTTGGCCGAAGTCGCGGCGAGCAAAGCGGGCAGCGCGGGATAGCCGCCAAAGCCGACGATGGCGGAAGGCTGGAAGTGCTCGAACAGCCGCAGCGCCATCGCGCGGCCCTCCAACACCGCGCGCACGCCCGCGACCCAGCCGAGCGGGTTCTTGCCGAAGCGGCCTGCGGGCAGGACATGGGCGGTGAGGAAATCAGGTTTGCCCGGGATCGCCGCGCCGCGTTCATCGGTGATCAACGCCACATGGTGCCCGCGCGCATGCAGTTCTGCTGCGAGCGCAAACGCCGGGATCAGGTGCCCGCCCGTGCCGCCTGCGGCGAGCACAAAGTGCCGTGATGCGCCGGTGGGGGTTTCGCTACTCATGCGCCGTTATCCTTGCGTTCGATCAGGTCGCGCAGGCTCCCTCCCTCGCGCGCGAGGAACGGATTGCGCCGGGTGATCGCCAGCAATAGCCCAAGCGTGAAGCACACCGCCAGTGTCGATGAGCCGCCATAGGAAATCAGCGGCAGGGTCATGCCCTTGGAGGGGAACAGCTTGAGGTTGACGAGGATGTTGATGAAGGCCTGCCCGCCGAACTGGGTGACAAGGCCGGCGGCGGCGAGCAGCGCGAAGAGGTTGTCCTCGCCCGTCAGCCGCAGCAGCGCGCGCATCACCATCGCGCAATAGAGCACCACGATGATCCCGCAGGTGATCAGCCCGAACTCCTCGCCGATCACCGAGAAGATGTAGTCGGTATGCGCCTCGGGCAGGTTCATCTTGCGGGTGCCGAGCCACAGGCCTGCGCCGGTCCATCCCCCGGCGGTGATGGTGCGCTGGGCAAGGTCGACCTGATCGAACGCCGTGCCGCCGCCGAGGAAGCCGTCGATGCGGTGGCGGGCGTTGTCATAGAACAGGTAGGCGAGCGTCAGGCCCGCGATGCCGACGCCGCCGGTGGCCGCAAGGCGCTGCCACGGGAGGCCCGCCAGCAATACCATCACCAACCAGATCCCCCCGAACAGGATGGCGTCGCCAAGGTTGGGCTGGAGCATCAGCAGCGCGGCGATCAGGCCGAAGAAGCCGGTGACGAACAGGATCACCGGCAGCCCCGGATCGCGCAGCCGCCAGCTGAGGATCCACGCGCAGATGATCGCAAAGCCGGGCTTGAGGAACTCGGAGGGCTGCAGGCTCATGCCGACATTGATCCAGCGCCGCGCGCCGTTCTTCTCCTCGCCGATGAAGGGCACCACGAAGAGCAGCGCCAGCATCACCGCGCCGACCATGATGCCAAGCCGGCGCGCCTGATCCCTGTCGAGGAAGCTGAGGCCGATCATCAGCGCAAGGCCCAACGCCTGGAACACCAGATGGCGCTTGAAGAACATCAGATCATCGAGCCGCACCGCGCCGGTGGACAGGCGCAGCGCACTCGCCGGAGAGGCGGCGGCGACCGCGACGATGCCGATCGCCATCAGCAGGCCGATCAGCAGCAGCAGCAGCTTGTCGATCTCGCGCCACCAGATGCGCAGCGAATCCTGCCAGCGGCGCCGCACGGGTGCAGGCGGCAGATAGGCGCCCGGTCCGCGCGCGGTGGTGGAGGAATAGGCGGGCGCGGTCATGGCAGGATGCTCCGCTCGCCGCTGTCGTCACAAGTATCGCAGCCGGTGATCGCGCCGACCATCTGGCGGAAGTGCAAGCCCCGCTTCTCGTAGTCGCGAAACTGGTCGTAGGAGGCGCAGGCGGGGCTCAGCAGCACCACCTCGCCCGCGCGCGCAGCTTCCGCAGCGCGGCGCACGGCCTCGCTGATCAGCTCGCAGCGCTCGACCCTGACGTGCCCTTCGAGCAGATCGGCAAACATCGGTCCGGCCTCACCCACGGTGTAGGCGGCGGCGATGTTGGCGAGGTGATCGGCGCAGGCACCCAGCCCGTCCTCCTTGGGCAGCCCGCCGACGATCCAGTGGATGCGCGGCGCGCCCACGTTGAACGCCGGATCGGGCGGGAAGGCGGCGAGCGCGGGGGCGGCGGAGGCCGCGTTGGTCGCCTTGCTGTCGTTGATATAGACTACGCCGCCCACCTCGCAGACGCGCTCCATCCGGTGCGGCAACCCGCGATAGGAGGCAAGTCCCACGGCGATCTGCGCATCGGCAAGGCCGAGCTGGCGGCAGATTGCGACCGCGACCGCTGCGTTCTGGGCATTGTGCGGCCCGGCCAGCGAAGGCGAGCGGCCCGCAGCGAGCCCTGCCGCTTCAAGGTCGGCGGTCTTGACCCGCACCATCGGCTTGCCCGCCCCCGCCAGCCGGTCGGCAATAGCGGTGGTGGGCGAATCCTCATCGCAAATCACCGCGGTCCCGCTCGCCTGCATCTGGAACAGTCGTTCCTTGGAGGCGGCATAGGCGGCGAAATCGGCGTAGCGGTCAAGATGATCGGGCGTGATGTTGGTGAGCGCGGCGACATCGCAATCGAGCGTGAAGGTGAGGTCGATCTGGAAGCTCGATAGTTCGAGCACATAGACGCCCCCTTCAGGCAGCGGCGCCTGCCCGAGGATCGGATCGCCGATATTGCCGCCCATGACGCTCGGTACGCCTGCCGTTGTCAGGACGTGATGCACCAGCGCGGTGGTCGTCGACTTGCCGTTGGT